>JASFUJ010000153.1:0-6929 GCA_050050355.1 Acidobacteriota bacterium | reverse complement strand
CTCCGGAAGGCGTGCGCCACCTCGCCGATCCGTTCGATGACCTCGATCCGGCCGCCGCTCTCCTCGACGATCTTCTCCAGCGTCTGGAACTCCCCCCGGTTGGTCTGGGAGTCCCTCCAGGAGGAGGAGTAGAGCCCGGGCTCGCCGCCCTGGTGGCGGTCGCGCAGCTGCAGCCAGTAGACGATCGCCTGGCTGCGGCGGATCTTCCACAGCACGTCGCGCATCGAGAGGGCGCTGTAGACGTCGAACCCGTCGGAGAGGATCACCACCACCCGCCGCCCCTGGCGTCCGTCGAGGATCTTGAGCGCGGCGTAGAGGTGGTCGGTCAACGCGGTGCCGCCGCCCGCTTCCAGTCCGCCCAGGGAGGCCTGGATCTGCTGCGGATCCTGGGTGAACGGCGTGGCGCCCAGCAGGCGGTCCGCGAACAGGACCGCCTTCGCCTCGTCGAGCTCGTGCATCCCGGCGGTGAAGGTGCGCGCGCCCTCCAGCGCCGCCGCCAGCCGCTGGCCCCGCATGCTCTGGCTGGAGTCCACCAGCAGCACGGCGGTGAGCGGGGCGTCGCCCCCCTCGAAGGTCACGATCTCCTGGCGCTGACCGTCGTCGAAGATCGTGAAATCGCCGCGGCCCAGGGCGGTGACGCGATCGCCGCCGCGGGTCACGGTCACGTAGAGCTGCTGGAGCGGCAGGTCGAGGACGTCGTCCACCTCGATGGCGGGGGTCTGCAGCGCCATCTCCCCGCTGGCGCCCGAGCGACCGTGGGCGACCGCCCGGAAGACGTGCTCCTCGTTCTCGTCGCCCACGTCGACCACCGCCTCCCACGGCTCCCGGGTGAGCTCGGTCACGAGCTGACCGTCGACGAAGATCTGGACCCGGTCGATCGGCTCGGCGGAGTCCACGTCGAGGCGGATCCGCACCTCGCCGGAGACCGGCTCGAAGGGACCCGGGTCGAGGATCGCCACCTCGACGGGATCGGCGGCGTGGAGCGGGAGCCCGGCCAGCAGGGCCGGGACGAGAAGCAGGAGGAGACACCGCTTCATCGCGCACCCCCCACCGCGGGCGCCTCCACCGAGGAGGCTTCGAGCAGCCGCGCGAGCCGTCCGACGCGCGATGCCGCGCTCTCGTCCAGTGCCGCCCTGGCCTTCGCGTACGCGTCCTGGGGCCCCATGCCGTACAGTCGCCGGGCCGAGGGGCTCCCACCGCGGGTCGTCTCCCGGTCGAGCTCCTCGATCACCGACAGGGACCGTTTGGGCAGGCGCCGCAGGTCGAGGATCAGGGCGAGCTGCGTCCGCAGGCGACCGTTGTCCGGGAACCGCTCCAGCCCCTCCCAGAGCACCTCTTCGGCGAGCTCGATCTCCTCCGCCTCCCGGTGGAGCCGCGCCAGCTCCTGGTAGGCGACCGTGGCCACCCAGTCGTTCTCGGGCTCGGAGGTCAGGTTCCCCAGCAGGCGAGCCGCGTCTTCGACCGACCCGAGGCGGTGGAGGTTGATCGCCATGCGCAACCGGCCCTCCCGATGGTCCGGATAGGCCTCCAGCAGCTCGAGCAGGTACTCGGCGGCCCGGTGGTAGTTGCCGCTCCGCTCGTGGGTCGTGGCCAGCCCGAGGAGCGCCGCTTCGCTGTCCGGGTCGAACTCCAGCGCGGCCAGCAACAGGCCGAGGCCCTGGAGCTTCACGCCCATCTGCTGCGCGTAGATGCCGAGGGTCGCGAGCGCCCGGGCGCCGAGCACCCGAGAGCCCTCGCTCCCCCCCTCCCGGGCGTACAGATCCGCCACGCTGGCCGCCAGGCGGGACGAGTGGCCCGCGAGGATCGGCTCACCCCGCTCCGTGTAGAGGCGATAGGCGTCGTGGTGGAGCGACAGCAGAGGAACGACGGCCTCGAGATCCCGCGTGCCCAGCCAGCGCACCACCTCGACCTCGGCCTCGAGGAGATCCTCGATCTCCTTCGGGTGGCGGCCCTCCATGAAGTCGGACTCGAAGTCGAAGAGCGCCGAAAGCGCGGCGTCCCTGCCGCTGGCACCGAGGATCAGGAGCACGTCCCGATAGCCCGCGGCCAGCGCGCGCCGGGCCTCGGCTCCCCGGTCGAACAACCGCCGCTTCTCCTTCATGATGTCGACGGTCCCCACCTCCTGGGCCTCGGCGGGCGGCTCCTCGTTGGCCGGCGGGATCATGATCAGCGTGGGCGACGCCTTCTCCCCTTCTCCCTTGCCCTTGGAATCGGTCCGGTCCGGGGCGGCCGGCGCCGGGGCGGCGACGAGAATCCCCCAGGCCAGGAGGAGGACCAGCAGGGCGCCGGTGCGGCTCGGACGATGGATGGACCGGGAGCGTGCGGCGGCAGGATCACCTTCCGCCGTCCGGCCCGGCTCCGGTGGGCGCGGAATCAGGTATCGGGTCATGGTAAGACCGCATTGTACCGCGCCTAAAAGTTTGATGCTTCAGAATTTGCCGCAGGTCGCCGGAGGCACCGACGACCCCGGGGCGGGGGGCCGTGAGCCCCCCGCCCCGGAAGGGAAGGAAGTGAACAGCCCGGCTCGAAGCGCCGGGCTCAGTGCGAGCCCGGCCGCCGCAGATCCCGCAGGATCTCGGGGACGGCGGAGCCCACGTCGTCCGGGCCGCCGTTCCCCTTGGAGGGCCGGCCGACGTTGAACACGTCGCGCATCTGGCTGCCGGCTCCCTCGGAGTAGACGAACCCGGCGATCGACGCGCCCGGGATCGAGGGGATGGCGGAGCCCTCGGTGCCGAACAGGAACGGGAACAGGTCGACCAGCTCGATGTCGGCGCCGTAGTGCTGGTTGATCACCCGGATGAACTCGTTGGCCGCCAGCGCATACCCCAGGGGGGTCGGGTGGATGCCGTCGAGGGAGATCAGGCCGCCGGTGACGAAGTCCGCGGTGAACTCCACGCCGCCGACGTCGAAGCCGCCCCCGGCCCCCTGGAGCAGGAGATCGTTGATCTCGGCCACCGGCGAGCCGGTCTGGTTGGCGACCTCACGGATGATCTGGTTGAAGGCGTTGGTCCGGTTCTGGATGGCCGCGATCTCCCCCGGCGACAGGAAATCCTCGTCCTGCAGGACCTCGGGGCTTCCGACGCCCGGGATCCCGATCCCCAGGGCCAGCTTCGCCGACGCCGGGAGCAGCACCCGGGATCCGGGCGGCAGGGGCCCGTTCGGGCCGAACAGCGGAATCGGGTTGCCGTCCGGACCGAGCACCGGCTGGTTGGTCGCCGGATCGACCACGATCGGCGGGATCGTGGTGACGTACGGGATCGCCGTGACGTCCGGGATCGTGGCCAGCGCCAGGTCGACGCCGCGGGTGGCCAGGGCTCCGACCAGCGAGGTGTAGTCGGCCTCGAACTGCGCGCGCGGGGTCAGGGTCACCCCCTCGATCACCCGGCCGCTGACCGCCGCACCGAGGACGTCGTTGTTGCCCAGCCAGACCAGGGCGAAGGTCGGCTGCTGCGCCAGCGCCAGCTCGAGCATGGTCGGGGGCTGCGGGCTGGGCGGCGCGGCCAGGATGAAGGTGGCCAGGTCGGCCGGTCCCCGCTGCCGGTTGCGCAGAGCGTCTCCGACGTCGTAGCCCGGCACCGAGAGGTTCTGATGCAGGGGGTCGAGGTCGAGGTTCGGAGGACCCTGCGCCGGGAGCTCCGTGATCGTGAGCGGCGAGAGGCTCGCGAGCCGCAGCAGCGGCGGCAGACCGGGGGGCTCCACCAGGGGCTGCCGGATGGTCTGGCCGGTGGCCTGGCGGGCGAGCAGTGCGGGAACGCTGTCCTCCTGGGCACCGCGCACCAGGCCGCCGCTCACGAAGCCGGCGCCCAGGCTGTCCCCCAGGGCGACGAAGCTGGAGAAGTCGGCCTGGCCGGTGTTCTGGGCCAGGGCGGGGGCCGCCGCCACGACCGCGGCCAGGATCAGGATGATGAGAGCTTTTCCTCGATACATCTCGCGTCTTCCTTTCCGCTAGAACCCGAGGGTCATGCCCAGGAGGAAGCCCGTCGTGTCGTAGACGCCGTGGTAGATGGCGTCGTTCGGGAAGGACTCGTCCCGGGTCCGTTCTTCGAACTTGAGGTACATGAGGGCGATGTCGAAGTCCCAGCCGCCGGAGTAGCCGTAGCCCACGGTCACGCCGTTGCGGTTGGCGTCGGGCAGCAGCGGGCCGACGCTCTCCTCCGGCTGCGGCGTCTCGTCGTAGACGTAGCCGAAGCGCCACTGGGAGCTCGGGCTCGTGGTCCAGTTGATCCCGAGGCGATAGTTGTAGGAGTCCTCGTAGTCTTCCCGGACGACGTCGGAGAACTCCGGGTTCTGCGTGAAGGTGATCGGCAGCTCGTCGAAGCTCGACCAGCCGGCCCAGTTGAAGTCGGTCTCCACCAGGAGGTTGCGGCTGATCCGGTACGCCAGACCGAGGCTCGCCAGGTCCGGGAACTCGATGGTGGTCTCGAGCGGCAGGTTCTGATCGAACGGCAGGCTGGCGGCGATGGCTCCGTCGAGGGCGGGGATCCCGGTCGGGATCTGGGTGAAGCGGCCGTCCCCGCCGTAGTCGATCTCGATCTTGCTGCGGTAGGAGAGGCCCCAGGAGAACCGGTCGGTCGCCTTGTGCAGGATCCCGACGTTCCAGCCGAAGCCCTCGTCCAGGTCGCTCTCCAGGGTGGCGTCACCGACGTCCTGGACCTGCTGGGTGAACGGATTCAGGAACGGGATGCGCCGGTTGAGCTCGATGTCCGACCAGCGGCCCACCACGCCGAAGCCGATGCCGAAGTTCGGCGTGGCCTGCCAGGCGAGGGTCGGGTTGAGGTCGAAGGTGCGCAGCTCGGCCCGGTACGAAATGTAGCGGCCGGGCCAGGTGTTCGGGTTGTCCCACTCGAGGACGAGGCCGAACGGGTTGTTGAAGCCCAGGCCGAAGGTCCAGCCGGGCCCGAGGGGCTCGACCCAGTAGGCGTGGGATGGGAAGAAGATCGCGTCCTTCTGCTGCCCTTCGGCGTCGGGGCCGGGGAACGGCGCCAGGCCGTCGAAGTCGGCGGTCGTGTTGCTGATCAGCGTGGTACCGACCTGGAAGGCGCGCTCCTTCTGGAAGGCGAGCCCGCCGGCGTTGTGGAACATGGCCGACGGGTCGTCCGCCTGGGCGGTGAAGGCACCGGCCATCCCCATGGCCTTGCTGCCGTGCTCGAAGATCCCGAAACCGGCCGAGAACGCCGGCGTGGCCACCAGGGCCGCGAGCACCCCGACAGCCAGCAGTTTGTACCGAGAGGTACCGTCATTCCACATCCCTGACCTCCTTCTTCGGTGTGATTCGACTCGGAGAGGTGTCGAAGTCGGATCGTTCGTCAATGCGGGACTCCGGCGAGGGCAGCCCAGAGCCGATGAGCGCGCCGGTGAACGCGTGAACTGACCGGAACAGCGTAATGGACGCCCAAAAGCCTGTCAATCAGGGGGTCTTCGAGCGGCGGGGGCTCCCGGACCGACCCCGCGAGCGGCCGGACGACTCCGCCGTGCGAGCGGTCGCCCACCGGGATGCACACGCCGCGCCGATCGCTGTTAGACTGCGTGCGCGGAGACTCCATCATGCAATTCGAAAGCGACGCGCACCGGGAAACCTTCGAGAAGGTCCGCGAGTACGTGGACGAGCTCATCGACGAACCGTACTTCGACGACGAGTCGGGCCACTTCTACGGCCGGTACGGCTCGACCGTGCTGGAGGTCGGCGTCGAGGCCTACGGACCGGCGGAGTCGGTGGTCAACATCACCGCGTACTGCGCCCAGGGCGTGAACGTGGACGAGAGCCTGATGGAGGGCCTCCTCGGGCTGAACCACTCGCTGCCGGTGGGCTCGTTCTCGCTGGTGGGGAGCGACGTGTTCTTCTCCCACTCGGTGTTCGGCAGGAACGTCCACCCCCGGGACTTCCTGGGCGCCGTGGCGGCGGTGGCCACGGTGGCCGACGAGTACGACGACCGGATCGTGGCCGAGTACGGCGGCGAGACCGCCCTCGAGCGCATCGAGTCCACCGGCGGCCCCGCCGGTCGCAAGGTCCGCGCCACGGCCGACCTCTGACCCCCGTCCCCGGTCCACCGCGCGCCCCGCGCGGTGAGCCCTCCGTCCGGCGTCCCTTCCCCCGGCCGGTTGCGTTTCGCGTTCGTCCCGCGTCCAAGGGAGTATGGAGACCACGATGCGGGTGTTCGAACCGACCGAAGCCGCCGGCCCCGCGGCGGGCCCCGGGACCCTGCGGCGGGGCGGATGGAGCGAGCTCTCGAGCAAGGACGAGCTCCGACTCCTCCGCGCCGCGGCCGCGGGAGACCGCACCGCCGCCGACCGCCTGGTCGAGGCCACCTACCGGCCGATCTTCGCGACCCTCGCGAAGCTCACCGGAGGCGACCCCGACCTGGCCGCCGACCTGACCCAGGAGGCCTACCGGAAGGCCTGGGCCTCCCTCCACACCTTCCAGGGCCGATCCCGGTTCGCCACCTGGCTCTACCGGATCGCCTACACCACTTACCTCAGCCACGTGCGAAGACCCAGACGCCTCCAGGCACTGGACGACGACGTCGCCCGCACCCTGGACGACCCGGATCCGGGTCCCGAGGAGGCCGCGGCCCGGACCGGAGACGCCCTCCGGCTCCGCCGCGCCGTCCTGGACCTGCCGGACGACCTCCGGTTCACCGTCACCGCCCGCTTCTGGCGCGCCCTGCCGGTGCGCGAGATCGCCCGGCTGGAAGGGGTCACCGGAGTCGCCATCCGCAAACGGCTGAAGAAAGCCCTCGCCCTGCTCGCCGACGAGCTGACCGAGGAGGTCACATCATGAGCACCGAGCCCCGCAGGACCCTGAACGAACAGACGATCCGCGAAGCCCTCGAAGCCCTCGAGGTCGACTCCGGCCGGCCGACCCCCGAGCCGCCGGCGGACCTGGCCGAACGCATCAAGAACGAAACGCCCGCCCACCTGGAGCTGGCTCC
>JASFUJ010000152.1:0-6941 GCA_050050355.1 Acidobacteriota bacterium | reverse complement strand
GGATCGGCCCGTCCGGCGCCCGGTTCACCGCGGCCGCCGCCGCCCGTCGCCACCCCTCGTCCAGGAAGCCGGAGATCAACCGGTTGAGCAGGTCGTAGCGGGGCGCCACGCCCGCGAACATGTCGCGGATGGTGGCGGCGCGCTTGTCCAGCGCCTCGTCCTCGTGTCTGGCCGCTCCGGTCTCCATGGCGGGCGCTAGTCTACTCGTTCCCTCCACTCTTGGCGGCACCGACCCGCTGTGCTAAGGTGCGCCGGTCCGAGGACGGCCCCGTCCGCAAGCCGTCCGTCGCCACGGCCCATCTCGCGGGGGTGCCCGAGCGGACCGCTTGACAAGCCCCCCGGCGCACCCTATGATCGGAGGTCCTTTGCGCCGCAAGGGTTGGACGCGTGTGTGCGCGCAGCCCCGAAGAGCGGCGAGCGACCCGTCCGGAACGAGACGGCGGGGCGAGCCGGGACCGACCAGAGGCAAGTGGAGCAGCGAAGCATGAACGACACGACCTACACCCCGAAGCGCGCCGAGATCGAGCGCCGCTGGCACGTGGTGGACGCCGAAGGCGTTCCGCTGGGGCGGCTCTCGACCCAGGTGGCGCGCCTGCTCACCGGCAAGCACAAGCCGACCTACGCACCGCACGTGGACACGGGCGACTTCGTGATCGTGGTCAACGCCGAAAAGGTGCTGCTCACGGGGCGCAAGGAAGACCAGAAGGTCTACTACCGCTCGACCACCCGGCCGGGCTCGCTCAAGAGCGAGACCGCCGGCGAGCGGCGGCGCAAGCGGCCTCGCAAGCTGGTCGAGGGCGCGGTGTGGGGCATGCTGCCGAAGAACCGGTTGGGTCGCCGCCAGCTCACCAAGCTGAAGGTGTACGCCGGCCCCGAGCATCCCCATCAGGCGCAGCAGCCCCAGCCCTACGAGCTGATGGCGAGGACCTAGGAAACCGAGGAGACAGTTTTGGCGAACGAGGCTCAGTTCTACGGCACCGGGCGGCGCAAGACCGCCTCGGCCCGGGTCTTCCTGCGGCCCGGTGCGGGGGAGATGGAGGTCAACGGGCGTCCGCTCGACGACTACTTCCCCAGCGAAGTCTTGAAGATGGTCATCAAGCAGCCCCTGCAGATCACCGAGACGGCGGAGAAGTTCGACATCTACGCCACGGTCAGGGGAGGTGGCAGCTCCGGTCAGGCGGGCGCGATCCGGCACGGCATCGCTCGCGCCTTGCTCGAGTTCAACGGCGAGCTGCGCGAACGCCTGAAGACGGCCGGGCTCCTGACGCGGGATCCGCGGAAGAAGGAGCGCAAGAAGTACGGTCAGAAGGGCGCTCGGGCGCGGTTCCAGTTCAGCAAGCGGTAAGGAGGGATTTCGTGGTCGAGGTCACACTCAAGGAGCTGCTGGAAGCCGGCGTCCATTTCGGGCACCAGACCCGGCGTTGGAACCCGAAGATGAAGCCCTACATCTTCGGCAAGCGCAACGGCATCTACATCGTCGACCTGCAGAAGACGGTCGCCCTGTTCCGCGAGGCCGCCGCCTTCGTCGAGGACCTGGGGGCGCACGGCAAGCAGTTGCTGTTCGTGGGCACCAAGCGCCAGGCGCAGGAGGCGATCGCCGAGGAGGCTCGCCGCTGCGGTCAGTTCTTCGTCACCCACCGGTGGCTGGGCGGAACGCTGACCAACTACGTGACCATCCGCGCGTCCATCCAGCGCCTGCTGGACGTGGAGCGGCGCCTGAACGAGGAGGACAGCCCCCTGACCAAGCGGGAGCTGCTCCGGCTCGAGCGCGAGCGCGACAAGATGGTGCGCAACCTGGAAGGCATCCGGGAGATGGACGGGTTGCCGGACGCCCTGTTCGTGGTCGACCCGAAGCGCGAGGACATCGCGGTCGCCGAGGCCAACAAGCTGGGCATCCCGGTCATCGGGATCGTCGACACCAACTGCGATCCCGAGTTCATCGACTACGTGATCCCCGGCAACGACGACGCCATCCGGTCGATCCGCCTGTTCGCGTCCAAGATGGCGGACGCCTACGTCGCCGGCGCGGGCCAGCTCGAAGAGGAGCGCATGCTCGAGGCCGAAGGCGAGGGCGAAGAGGTCCCGGCCTCCGCCGCGGTGGCCGAGTCCAAGGAGGCTCCCGGAGAGGGCGCCTCGGCTTCTTCCTGACGGAGTGGCCTGACGGAGCGGCGACGCTCCCCCGACGACCCGGACGCTCGGACGCTCCGGAGCGTCACGACAGCTCGAGACCCGAGACGCCGGCCGGCCCCTGGCGGCCCGCCGGCGTTCGAACACCAGACCACTGACATTCCGGGCGCCCGGCCCGGCGACGGCGGACCTGCGCGGGTCCGCCGCTTCGTACGCGAGGAGAGGACTCCATGAAGATCACCGCTGACATGGTCAAGGAGCTGCGCGAGCGCACCAGCGCCGGCATGATGGACTGCAAGAAGGCCCTCCAGGAGGTGGACGGCGACATGGACAAGGCCGTCGAGGCCCTGCGCAAGAAGGGCCTGGCCGCCGCCGCCAAGAAGGCGGGCCGGGTGGCCACCGAGGGTGCGGTGGGCTCGTACATCCACGCCGGCGGCAAGATCGGCGTGCTCGTGGAGGTCAACTGCGAGACCGACTTCGTCGGACGGACCGACGAGTTCCAGGCGCTGGTTCGGGACATCGCCATGCACATCGCCGCGGCCCAGCCCCGGTTCGTCGCCCGCGAAGAGGTGACCGAGGACGTGCTCGAGGCGGAACGGCGCATCTACCGCGAGCAGGCCGTCGAGTCGGGCAAGCCGGAGAACGTGGTGGACCGGATCGTCGAAGGCAAGCTGGGCAAGTTCTACTCCGAGTCGGTGCTGCTGGAGCAGCCGTACGTCAAGGACCCCGACAAGACCGTCCAGCAGCTCCTCGCGGAGAAGATCGCCAAGATCGGCGAGAACATCCAGGTCCGCCGGTTCGTCCGCTACGAGCTGGGCGAGGGCCTGGAGAAGCGCGAGGACGACTTCGCGGCCGAGGTGGCGGCCCAGGCGGGGCAGGCCTAGCCGGGCGCGTCATGACCGAGACTCCCGCCTTTCGCAGGGTGATGCTGAAGCTCTCCGGGGAGGCCCTCATGGGCTCCCAGAGCTTCGGCATCGACCAGAGGGTGGTCGCCAAGATCGCCCGGGAGCTGCGGGAGGTCCACGAGCTGGGCGTGGAGCTGGCCGTCGTGGTCGGTGGGGGCAACATCATCCGCGGCCTGGCCGCCAGCCACCGGGGGATCGAGCGGGTCACCGGCGACTACATGGGGATGCTGGCGACGGTGATCAACGCCCTCGCCCTCCAGGACGCCATGGAAAAGCAGGGCGTCGTGACGCGCGTCCAGACCGCCATCGACATCCGCGACGTGGCGGAGCCGTTCATCCGCCGCCGGGCGATCCGCCACCTGGAGAAGGGGCGGGCGGTGATCTTCGCCGCCGGGACCGGCAACCCCTTCTTCACCACCGACAGCGCGGCGGCGCTGCGGGCGGCCGAGATCCACGCCGAAGTGCTGCTCAAGGGAACCCGCGTGGAGGGGATCTACACCGCCGATCCGAACCTCGATCCGGACGCCGAAATGCTCCCGGAGGTCACCTACCAGGAGGTCGTGGAGCGGGATCTGCGGGTGATGGACACGGCGGCGATCAGCCTGTGCCGGGACAACGAGATCCCCATCGCCATCTTCGACCTGTCCCGCGACGGCAACGTGCGGCGCGTGGTCTGCGGCGAGCGGATCGGCTCCCTCGTCCGCGGGTAGTTTCACGCCCCGGGTGGACCGACCCACCCTTCCGTCGGGTATCATTGCGGCTCCACACCGGTAGGAGACTGCGCAATGAAAGATCTATATCGCGACATCGAGCTGAAGATGAAGGGGGCGGTCGACCACTTCCACAAGGAGCTGCGCACGCTCCGGACCGGCCGCGCTTCGCTCGCTCTGCTCGACGGGGTCACCGTCGACTACTACGGCACACCCACGCCGCTCAACCAGCTCGCCAACCTGTCGGTCGCGGAGGCGAACATGATCGTGGCCCAGGCCTACGATCCGTCGCAGATCCCCGCCATCGAACGGGCGATCATCCAGGCGGATCTGGGGCTGAACCCGTCCAGCGACGGCAAGCTCATCCGGATTCCGGTGCCGCCGCTGACCGAGGAGCGGCGCAAGGAGATCGTCCGCCGGGGCCACGACATGGCCGAGACCGCCCGCAACGGGGTCCGGCAGGCGCGCCGCGAGGGCAACGACCGGCTGAAGAAGATGGAGAAGGACAAGGAGATCAGCCAGGACGAGGAGCGGCGGGGGCACGACGAGATGCAGAAGCTCCACGACCACTACATCAAAGAGGTGAACGAGGGGTTGGAGCACAAGGAAGCCCAGATCATGGAGGTCTAGAGGCGCCATAGCACGCCGTCTCGCGGCGTCCTCGCTCCTCGCTTCCTGCAACGTACGGACGTACGTCTCGGTCGCTCGTCGCTTGCGGTGCCACGATCCGGCGCACTCTGGCGCCTCTAGACTGGCCGGTCCGGCACTGAAGGGCACGCCGTCTCGCGGCGTCCTCGTTCCTCGCTTCCTCCTCTCCCACCCGGACGGGCGGTGGGGGGGCCGCCCGGGGGCTTTCGGGAGGCTACCCGCCGGGCGGTGGCGTCGGCCGGGGGGCGCGAGAGATCCTGTGACCACGATCCGTATCGAGCCCTGCGGGTGGCATGGTCGCCGACGGATCGTCGGATCATGCGAGACTTGCTCAACGTCGCCCCCTGGGATCGCCTCCTCCGCATCCTGATCGGTGGAGGTGTCCTCGCCGTCGGCTGGTTCGGCTTCGCCCCCGGGATCTGGGGGGCCGCCTGCCAGCTCTTCGGATGGTTCCCCCTGGTGACCGGGATCGCCGGCTGGTGTCCGTTCTACGTGCTGCTGGGCGTCCGCACGCGCCACCACGGCATGCACCACTACGGGGCGCCGAGCCGGCATCACTGATCCGCTCTCCCCTCCCTCCGTCCGATTTTCTCGCGTCCGGCTCCTCCCACCCCGGCAGGTGGGGTTTGCGCCACCCGGCGGGCAGTGGCCCGGGACGACGCGCCGTGACAGCCTGAGCTCGTCAGGAGACTTCACAGGAGATCACCGATGAGCGAGCTCAAGGCGAAGGACGTGATGACCACCCGAGTGGTGACGGTGCGGGAGGACATGACCCTCTCGGAGCTTGGGGACGTCCTGATCGAGAACGAGATCTCCGGAGCACCGGTCGTCGACGAGCACGGGCAGCTCACCGGGGTGGTCTCGGTACAGGATCTGGTCCGGCAGACCGCCGCCGAAGGGAATCTGGCCGGTGAAGGCGGCAACCCGGAGTTCTTCGTTCGCGGGTGGGAGGAGCAGTACAGCCCGGACGAGCTCCGGCGCCTGCAGGTGCGCAAGTCGGACGTCACCGTGCGCGACGTGATGACCCCGGCGGTCTTCACGGTCTCCGAAGAGGACCTGATCGACGACGTGGCCCAGACCCTCGTCCAGGCCCACATCCACCGGGTCCTCGTGACCCGGGACAGCGTGCTCGTCGGCATCATCAGCAGCCTGGACCTGCTCCGGGCCTACCTGGAAGAGGGCGTTCCGACCGCCTGACCCTCCCGCCGCGCCACCCCGCCGCCCGCCCTGCCTCGACGGGCGGCCGAGAGCCACCCCGCGGGCCGTCGCCGGAATCACCGGATCGGCGTACCGTGGGGGTGGAGCCTCGGCTCCGCCGTCGCACTCTCGACCTGTGCAGTCCGACAAGGAGGTGTGGCATGAAGGTCCGAGACATCATGAAACGCGAACCCTGCGTCTGCTCGCCCGGGGACGACCTGGCGGCCGTGGGGCGCAGGATGGCCGAGGGGAACTGCGGCTTCCTGCCGGTGATCGGCGACGACGGCCGGGTGGTGGGAGTGATCACCGACCGGGACGTCTGCCTGGCGTTGACCGGGCGCGACCACAAGCCGTCGGAGCTCCAGGTCCGGCTGGTGATGAGCGGCGAGGTCTACGGCTGCCGGGAGGACGACGACATCCGCCGGGCGCTCCGCACGATGCGGGAGCGCCGGGTCCGGCGGCTGCCGGTGCTCGACGCGGCCGGCCGGCTCCGGGCGATCCTCTCCCTGGACGACGTGGTTCTCGAGGCCCAGGCGGTGGAGACCGAGGCGTTCAAGGGGCCGTTCTACTCGGACATCACCCAGACGCTGAAGGAGATCAACCTCCACCGGGCGCCGGCGGCCGTGGCGTGACCGGCGCGCCGCGGTGGTCCGGGGCCAACCCGGAGCTCCGCCGCCACGTCTGGGAGACCCGGTACCGCTTCTGCGGGGCGGAGCCGGACCGGACGCCGGACGACACCTGGCGGCGCGTGGCGCGGGCGGTGGCCGGCGCCGAGCCGGCCGGGCGCCGGGCGGCCTGGGAGAGGCGGTTCCACGCGCTGCTCGGGGGCCTGAAGCTGCTGCCCGGAGGCCGCATCCTGGCCGGCGCGGGCACCGGGCGCCGGGTGACCCTGTTCAACTGCTTCGTCATGGGGTGGATCGAGGATTCGCTGGACGGGATCTTCGAGGCGCTCAGGGAGGGGGCGCTGACGATGCAACAGGGCGGAGGGGTCGGCTACGACTTCTCGACCCTGCGGCCGCGGGGGGCGGCCGCCCGCTCGGCGGGGACCGTCGCCTCCGGACCGGTGTCGTTCATGGAGGTCTGGGACGTGACCTGCGCCACGCTCCTGTCCACCGGAGCCCGGCGAGGGGCGATGATGGCCACGCTGCGCTGCGACCACCCGGATGTCGAGGCGTTCGTGGAGGCCAAGGCGCGGCCGGGCGTCCTGTCCCACTTCAACCTCTCGGTCCAGGTGACGGACGAGCTGCTGCGGGCGGTGCGGCGCGACGCCGAGTGGCCGCTGGTCTTCCCGGCCCGGGCCGTGGGCGAGATCGGGGAGGGAGAGGTCCTCCGGGAGTGGCCCGGGACGTCCACC
>JASFUJ010000151.1:0-6956 GCA_050050355.1 Acidobacteriota bacterium | reverse complement strand
TCGGGAATCTCGGCGTACCGGGCCAGGCCCTCGGTGTTGACGATCGCCGCGTCCAGGCCCGCCTTGGTGGCGTGGTAGAGGAAGACGGAGTTGAGCACCTCGCGGCCGGCGGGGGGCAGGCCGAAGCTGACGTTCGAGATCCCCAGGACGGTCTTCGAGTCCGGAAGCTCTTCCTTCAGCCGCCGGATGGCCTCGATGGTGGCCTGTGCCGACCCCAGGTACTCGGCGTCGCCGGTGCCGCAGGGGAAGACCAGGGCGTCCCACCAGAGATCCTCCGGCGGCACGCCCATCTCCTCCACCAGGATCTCGTAGCTGCGCCGGGCCACCTCCAACTTGCGCTCCGCGGTGACCGCCATCCCCTGCTCGTCGATGGTGCCCACGACCAGGGCCGCCCCGTAGCGGCGCGCGAGCGGCACCACCCTCTCGAACCGCTCGCGGCCGTCCTCCAGGTTGATGGAGTTGAGGATCGACTTGCCCTGGCACCAGGTCAGCGCCCGCTCCAGCACCTCCGCGTCGGTGGAGTCGATCATCAGCGGCGCCTTGACCAGCCGCGTGATCTTGTCGAGGAACGCCTCCATGTCCGCGGGCTCGTCCCGGTCGGGATCCTGGAGGCAGACGTCGATCACCTGGGCGCCGGCGTGGACCTGGGCGCGGCCCACCTCGGCGGCCTCTTCGAATCGACCGTCCGCGATCAGGCGCTTGAACTTCCTGCTGCCGAGGACGTTGGTCCGCTCTCCCACCAGCAGCGGCCGGTTCTCCTCGGTGAGCTCCACCGCCTCGAGCCCCGAGACGAACGCCCGCCGATGGTGCGGGATCGGCCGCGGCCGGATCGCCGCGACCCGCTCGGCCAGCGCCGCCACGTGCTCCTCGGTGGTACCGCAACAGCCGCCCACCACGTTGAGCCAGCCCCGCTCGGCGAAGCGGCCGACCGCCTCCGCCATCTCCTCGGGACCGAGGGTGTAGCGCCCCTCCTCGTCCGGGAGGCCGGCGTTGGGGACGCAGGCGACCCGGGCCCGGGCGAGCTCGGCCAGAGTGCGCACGTGCTCGGTCATCAGATCGGGGCCGGTGGCGCAGTTGAGGCCCACGTACAGCAGATCGAGGAGGTCGCTCCCGTCGAGGTGCCCCAGGGACACCGCGAGCGCCTCGGCGTCCTGGCCCGCGAGCATGGTCCCGGTGGGCTCGATGGTCGCCGACACCGCCACCGGCAGCCGCCAGCCGGCCTCGGCGAAGGCCCGCTCGATCGCCAGCAGGCCGGCCTTGATGTTGCGCGTGTCCTGGCAGGTCTCGAGCAACAGGTAGTCGGCGCCGCCGGCCATGAGGCCGAGAGCCTGGACGCGGAAGTGCTCCTGCAGCTCCTCGAACGTCACCCCGCCGGTGACCGAGATCGCCTTCGTCGTCGGCCCCATGGAGCCGCAGACGAACCGCGGGCGCTCGGCGGTGGCGAAGCGGGCGCAGGCGTCGCGGGCGATCTCGGCGGCGCGGCGGTTGATCTCGAACGCAGCGTCGGCCAGGTCGTACTCGGCGAGCACCAGGGGCGTCCCGCCGAAGGTGTTGGTCTCCACCACGTCGGCTCCGGCCTCCAGGTACCCGTCGTGGATCCCCGCCACCACGTCGGGCCGGGTGATGCAGAGGTGCTCGTTGCACCCTTCGTACTCGGCGCCGCCGAAATCCTCGGCGGACAGGCCGGCGGCCTGGTAGGCGGTGCCCGTGGCTCCATCGAGCACCAGGATTCCCTCGGCGAGGGCGGTCTCGAGGGCGCTCGTGCGGTCCGCCAGGTCGGTGGGGGCGGAGGGGACTTCGAATGGAAAGCTCATGAGATGGCTCCAAACGCAAGACGACCCGCCCCGGCATCACGAGGGCGGGTCGTCGTCCATCGGACGGTTCGCTTGCCGCGTCCGTCGCTCCCCGTCGTACCGAAGGGGAGGCCGGAAGGGCCACATCCTGGCTCCGACCGGGCTCGAACCGAGCCCGGCGGGAACGAGAAGGCACCTTGGGCGTCCGATCCCAGGTTGCCGCGCTCTGGGCCCCTCCACGCGATGGGGCCCGGGTCGCTCGTGATGCGTGTACGAAGTTAACGGAGCCGGCAGGGAGAAGTCAACGCGAGCCACCTCAATCCATCTTCAGCTTCTCCATCAGCTTCCCGATGGCCCGAGAGCTCTGCATGACATAGAAGTGGATCGCCGGGACGCCGCGGTCGAGGAACTCGCGGGACTGCTCGAGGGCCCATTCGACCCCGATGTCCTCCGCGCGCTCCGCCGGGGCGCTCTCGATCTCCTCCGACAGCGCCTCGGGGATGTCGACCTGGAAGACGCGCGGCACCGAGGTGAGCTGCCGCTTGGAGGTGAGGATCTTGATTCCCGGGATGATCGGCACGTCGATGCCCTCGGCCCGGCAGCGCTCCACGTACGAGAAGTACTGGGGGTTGTCGAAGAGCATCTGGGTGACGATGTAGTCCGCCCCGGCCTCGATCTTCTCCTTGGTGTGACGGATGTCGGTGACCAGGTTCGGGGCCTCGAAGTGCTTTTCCGGGTACCCTCCCACGCCGATGCAGAAGTCCGACGCGTCGGCGTCCAGCAGCTCGTCCTCCAGGTACTTGCCCCGGTTCATGTCCGCGATCTGGCGCACCAGGTCGACGGCGTAGGTGTTGGCGCTCCGGCCGAACTTGAGCGGCTTCTTGTATCCGCTGTCGTCCCCCCGCACGGCCAGGACGTTGTCGATTCCCAGGTAGCGCAGCTCGATCAGGAAGTCCTCGGTCTCTTCCCGGGTGAAGCCGCGGCACAGGATGTGGGGCACGGCGTCCACGTCCCACTTCTTCTGGATCAGGGCGCAGACCCCCAGGGTCCCGGGGCGCTTGCGCTTGACCCGGCGCTGGAAGCCGTTGGGGATTTCTTCGTAGATCACCTCCGCGGGGTGCGAGGTGATGTCGATGAACGGAGGGCGGTACTTGACGAGGTCGTCGATCAACCCGAGAAGCTCTTCCACGTTTCCGCCGCGCAGCGGAGGGATGATCTCGAAGCTGATCAACGGGCCCGAAGCCCGCTCGAGATGCTCGGTGACCTTCATGGGAGCGCCCTAGTATAACCGTCTTGCCAAACGCCGCGCCACTGCAGCGGCACCGCTCCTACGGCTTCACCTCTCGCTTGATGGTCCGCGGGATCTCGCTACGCAGGCTCGGATTGAGGCGCACGGCGACCCGGAGCACCTCGATCGCCGCCTCGCGCTCTCCGGTGGCGAGCCGGGCGCGTCCCAGGTTCAGGTAGAGCTCCGGACGCGGCTCGAGGGCCAGGGCCTCCAGATAGAGCTCTTCGGCGCGCGCAGCGTTTCCCGAGAGCAGATACTGGGCCGCCAGACCCGACGGCGCCGCCACGTCCGAGGGATCGAGCTCCCGGGCCCGCTGCAGCAACCGGACGTTGCCGCGGATCACCTCCGGCGGCACCTGCCCCGCCGCCGCGGTGGCGCGCGCCGTCATCGCCTCCACCACCCGGAGCCTCTTGCTGGCGCCCACCCGGTCGATCCACCGCCCGGTCTGCCCCACCAGCGCCACCGCCAGCACGGCGGCGAGCCCCCCCGCCCCCAGCCGGACCCCGAGTCGCCCGCCGACCCGGCTCGCGAGGCGCCCCCGGTCCGGCCGCGACGCCTCCTCGTCCGGAGCACCGCCCGGAGCCGGCGCCTCCTCGTCGGCCGTGCGGAAGATCCAGGCCATCAGCACCAGCGCCGGGTAGGCGGCGATCGCGAGCCGGAAGGGGAACTGGCCCACGGAGAGGACCGCGAACGACGCCAGCGCACCCAGGGCGAACCCCCTCCTGCTCGCCGGCCCCTCCCCCATGCCCCGCAGCGCGGCGAGGACGAGCATCCAGAGGGCCCAGGCGAGCGCGATCCAGCCGAGCACGCCCCACTCCGCTCCCACCTCCAGGAGCTCGTTGTGGGCGTTGGCGAAGAACGGATCCCGCTGGTGGCCGTAGAGCTTCGCGCCACGCTCCAGGAGCGCCAGCTTGGCCGGGACGAACTCGGCCCGGTAGGCCCCGTGGCCGACACCGAGGACCGGATGCTCCGCCACCATCCAGAGAGCGGCTTTCCAGCCGTCGAGACGCCCGGACAGGGCGGAGCCCAGGCGCCCCTCCGTCACCCGGTCGACGACCCGGTCCAGGCGCTGGCGCACCGGCGCGACCACCAGGAGGAGCACCACCGCGGCGACCGCGAGCGCCCCGAGCGAGGCGACGGCCTTGCGCCAGGGCAGCCGAAGGCTCCACAGCAGAGCGCTCCCGGCGAGGAGGGCCGCCAGGGCCGTCAGCGTCTGCGTGACGGCGACGCCGTAGCAGCACAGAACCAGCACCGCGGCCCAGAGGACCCGGTCCCGGCGCCGCGCTCCGGCCTCGGCGACCCGCCACTGGGCCACCAGGGCCGGGAGCACGAGGAAGGCCGCCAGGTCGCCGGTGTTGCCGGCCAGCGAGGACACGCCCAGCCGGTCCGCCTCTTCTCCGCCGGTGAACGCGAAGGGCCGGTAGATGCCGTGGAACTGGAGGATCCCCAGGCCCGCCAGCAATGCGCCGGGGATCGCGAACCCGGCCAGCGCCCGCTCCAGTGTCCTCGACGGGAGAGCCAGGCTCCAGCCGACCAGGCAGGCGATGCCGATCCACAGGTCGGCCAGCGCCTGGCGCACGTGCTCCGGATGATCGGTCACCGCCAGCCCGAGGGTCACGACGACCGCCACGGGGGCACAGGCCACGAGCGCCCGGCTCCACCAGGGTGCCGGGAGCTGCGCCGGGCGCCGGCGCCCGAAGACGGCGCCCAGGGCGAGCCCGAGCAGCGACGCCAGGCCCAGCCACTCGGCGAGCATGAGCTTCGGCAGCCGGAAGGTGTTCGCGGCCGTGGGCGCGATGACCACGGGAACCAGCAGGATCAGCGCCCACAGGAGGAGCGTTCCCAGGGCGGAGAACGGCTCGCGGGAGCGGCGGCTGGGTCGCTTGGAGCGGGTACGCTTCGGCACGGGATCGGCAAGGGACCAGGGACGATCGGTGCGGGGGCTGACGGCGGGGGGATTCTAGCAGCTCGTCCGCCGGCCGAGCCCGGCCGCGAGCGCTCCGAGCACCGCTCCGACCGCGTCGGCGGCGAAATCGGCGAGCTCCGCGGTCCGGCCCGGGTGCACGGCCTGGACCGCCTCGGTCAGGCCGCCGTACAGGGTCGCCAGGAGGGCGGCCGCCACCAGGTGGCGCGGCCGGGGGTGCGCGAAGACCCGCACCAGCAGGAGGCTCTGGACCAGGAACAGACCGAGATGGACCGCCTTGTCGCCTCCGACCGATTCGAGCCAGCGGGCCCAGGGGCCGGCCGGGCCCATCTCCGGACCGGTGAAGAGGAGCGCTCCGGCCACCAGGACCGCCCAGGCGCCGGCGTGGAGGCGGGGGTCGAGAAGGTTCACGGACCCTCCGGCCCCAGCAGCCGCACCGCTCCAGGCGACACGACGTCGCCCCCCGGATCCCGGCCGAGCACCCGGACCTCCAGGAGGTGCAGCCCGGCCTCGGAGGGGGCGTCGACCGTCAGCCCGCCGACGCCCGGCTCCCACGGGAAGCAGCCGAGGCTGGCACCGTCCCACAGGACCTGGAGCACGGCTCCCGAGGCGCCGGCCCTCACCCCGATCGCCGCTCCCGGCGCGCTCCGGCCGGTCACGATCTCGAGGCGGGCGGTGTCGGCGAAGCCCCTCCCCCCCGGGGCCGACCGCCAGTCCCAGGCGGTGGCCGGCCAGCTCTCCCGGGGTGCGGCGACCGGGCTCGGACCGGGCGGCGGCTCCGGCGCCGACCGCGCCAGCTCCCGCCAGGCCCGCTGCACGATCGGATGGTCGCGCCAGGTCGGATGGATCTCCTCCAGCAGGGTGCGGGCGCGCGCCAGGTGCCCCTCGTCGATCAGCAGGCGGGACGTCTCCGCCAGGTAGGGCCCCCACGGCTCGCCGCCGAAGATCCGGCCCCGATCCGCCAGCCGCTCCGCGCGCCGCCGCTCCCCTCCGACCAGCCGCCCCCAGGCGGCGAGGGCCAGCTCCGGCCCTCCCCCGTCCCCGCCGGAGAGAAGCTCGGATGCCAACCGGACCGTGGCCGCGCGGGAGAACGGGCACTCCCCGAGACCGCAGAGGTCGACGCTCCAGCGCAGCCACTCTCCGGCCGCCCGCGCCCTGGTCGCGCTGCCGGGACCGTGCGGGGCGAGCCGCAGGGCGCGCTCGGCGTAGGGCACGAAGCGCCGCTCCCGGGGAGCGTCCGTCAGCACCGAGAAGAAGAGCTGCCGGGCCTGGAGGAGCTCCCCGCCGTCGAGCAGGCGTTCCGCCTCGGACAGTCTCCGGGCCAGCTCGAGGTGGAGCAGCCGGCGCTCCTCCTCCCAGGCCACGCAGACGCTCCGCCACTCCCCCCGCCGGCCGTAGATCTCCCGCAGGCGCCGCCAGACCCGCGGCTCCCGCGGCAGCACCGAGAGCAGATCCGGGTCGTCGCCGGCGATCCGGAGCCACGGCTCGACCAGGCGGTCGAAGGTCCGCTGGTGCTCGAAGGCACGCGCCAGCAGCTCCCGGGCCAGCTCCCGCTTTTCGCCGGAGAGGAAGGGCCAGAGCTCCAGGTAGGCGGTGGCGAGATAGCGCACAGGCTCGTCGCGGTGCGGCGCCAGCCGCCGGGCGAGGAGCAGGGGCTCCTCCCAGGTGCCGTACTCCTGGAGGAGGCGAGGATCGCGCGCGTCGAGCCACTGCAGGAAGGTCGCGGTCCCCAGGGCGGTCGCCGCCTCCCAGGACGCGGGCCGGCGGGCGAGCGCGCGACGGCCGAGCTCTCGCGCGGCGGCGAGCCGTTCGGGCCGGAAGCCCGGTCCGGCCTCCGGCGTGGAGAGGGCGCGCACGACCAGCACCCGGGCGAGCCGGGCGCGCTGACGCTCCGGGTCCTCCGTGCGCCGGAGCCCGGCCACCACGGCCGGGGCGTCCACCCCGAGCGCCC
>JASFUJ010000150.1:0-6962 GCA_050050355.1 Acidobacteriota bacterium | reverse complement strand
GGGAGGAACCCGTCATGAGCCACCATCGCCAGCCGTCGTCCGCCATCGCCCGCCGCTCCGCCACCGCGCTGATCGCCGTCCTCGTGCTCGCGGGGCTCTCGGCGGGTCCCGCCCGCGCCCAGGAGGGCGCCATGGAGTCGGGTCCCGGACCCGAGATCCTCGAGGTGGTCCGGTCCGACTGGGACTCCGTGAGCGACAAGCTCGTCTCCCTGGCCGAGGCGATCCCCGAGGACGCGTACGGGTGGGCGCCGTCGGAGGAGGTCCGCTCGGTGGGCGAGGTGATCGTCCACGTGACCGGCACCAACCACGCCCTGACGCAGGTCTTCCCGGAGGCGGGCGAGAGCCCGCTGGAGGGTCTCGGAGAGAGTCCGAGCAAGGAGGAGCTCCTCGCGGCGTTGAAGGAGTCGATCGCCCGGGTCGACCAGGTCCTGGCCGGCTTCACGGTGGCCGACCTGGGGACGACCTACGAGCCCTTCGGGCGGGAGATGAGCGGCTACAGGATCCTCACCATCCTGACCGCCCACTTCCACGAGCACCTGGGGCAGCTCATCGCGTACGCCCGCTCGAACGAGGTGGTTCCTCCGTGGAGCTCGTGACCTCCGCGGGGCCAGGGGACGGGATCCGGTCGCTCGCCCGGACCGGTGAGTGCTCCCTTCGGGGGAGGCGGTGGTAACCTCCGGCGCCATGAGCTACGAAGCCTACAAGGTGATCCACCTGTTCGGAGTCCTCTTCCTGTTCACCGCCGTCGGCGGCAGCGTGTTCCTACGCTTCGGAGGCGCCCGCCGGGTCCTCGAGGAGGCGGGGGCGGACGTGCGCCGGGTGACCGGCATCGTCCACGGTGTGACCCTGCTCCTGATCGTCGCGAGCGGCTTCGGCATCGTCGCGCGGCTGGGCCTGATGGAGGACGGCATGCCCGCCTGGCTCTGGGCGAAGCTGGGGATCTGGCTGGTCCTGGGGGCGGCGCTCCCGATGGCGCGGAAGATGCCGCGCGCCGCGGGCGTCCTGTGGTGGCTGCTGCCGCTGCTGGGAACGATCGCCGCCTGGCTGGCGATCTACAAGCCCTGACCGGCTCCGGCCGGCTGAAGCCGGCCGCTTCGGAGGGTTCGCTGCCAACCGTCCGGACCCGTTCACAGGGCCGGGTCCATCCCCAGGATGTCGATCAGGAAGGCCCACTCGTCGGCCACCCGCTCGATGAGCTTGGAGGTGGGTGTGCCCCCGCCGTGGCCGGCGCGGGTCTCGATCCGGATCAGCACCGGAGCGGTCCCGGCGTGGGCGTGCTGGAGCCGCGCCGCGAACTTGAAGCTGTGGGCGGGCACCACCCGGTCGTCGGTGTCGGCGGTGGTCACGAGGGTGGCCGGGTAGGAGGTGCCCGGCTCCAGGTTGTGGTACGGCGAGTAGGCGTAGAGCGCCTCGAACTCCTCCGGATCCTCGGCCGAGCCGTAGTCGTCGACCCAGAAGCGGCCGGCGGTGAACTGGTCGAAGCGCAGCATGTCCATCACCCCCACGGCCGGTAGAGCCGCACCGAAGAGGTCCGGCCGCTGGGTCATGGCGGCGCCCACCAGCAGGCCGCCGTTCGATCCGCCCTGGATCGCCAGCTTGTCCGGCCGGGTGTAGCCGTGCCCCACCAGCCACTCGGCGGCGGCGATGAAGTCGTCGAAGACGTTCTGCTTGCGCAGCTTGATGCCGGCCTCGTGCCACCCCTCCCCGTACTCGCCGCCGCCCCGCAGGTTGGCCATGGCGAAGACCCCGCCCATCTCCATCCAGGCCAGGCGGCTGACGGAGAAGTACGGCGTGAGCGAGATCTGGAACCCGCCGTAGCCGTAGAGCAGGGTCGGGTTGGAGCCGTCCAGCTCCAGCCCCTTCTTGTGGGCGACGAACATCGGCACCCGGGTGCCGTCCTTGGAGCGGAAGAACACCTGCTCGACCGTGTAGAGGTCGGGATCGAAGTCGACGTCCGCGCGCCGCAGCAGGGTGCTCTCGCCGGTCGCCACGTCGTAGCGGTAGATCGACGGCGGCGTGGCGAAGCTGGAGAAGACGTAGAACGTCTCCGGGTCGTCCGGCCGGCCGCCGAAGCCGGCGGCGGTGCCGATGCCGGGCAGGTCCACGTCGCGAACCGCCTCGCCGCCGACGGTGAAGACCCGCACCATGCTCTTGGCGTCCTCCAGGTAGCGGGCGATGAACCGCCCTCCCACGTGGCTCACCCGCTCCAGGGTCTCGTCCGCCTCGGGGATCACGGTGCTCCAGTGCTCCCGGCCGGGCCGGCGCAGGTCGATGGCGATCAGCCGGTAGCGGGGTGCGCCGTCGTCCGTGCGGAAGAACAGCCGCTCTCCCTCGTTGCCGACGAAGTCGTAGTCGTGCCGCTGATGCTCCAGCTCGCCCACCAGCACGTGGGGCATGGCATAGGGCTGCTCCAGGTCCCGCACCAGCACGGCGTTGCCGCTGGTGCCCTTGCTGGCGAGGAGCACGAGGTATCGCTCGTCGTCGGTCACCCGCGCGGCCAGGCTCAGCTCCGGCAGGTCGGGGCGCTCGTACACCAGCACGTCCTCCTCCTGGGGCGTACCGACCCGATGGAAGTAGACCTTCTGGTTCAGGGCGACCGACTGGTACTCGGTTCCCTCCTCGGGCCGCGGGTAGCGGCCGTAGAAGAAGCCCTCCTCCTTCGGCCCCCACTCGACGCCGCTGAACTTGATCCACCGGATCGTCTCCGGGAGCACCCGGCCGGTCTCGATCTCCATCACGCGCCAGGTCGTCCAGTCGGAGCCCGACTCGGCCACCGCGTAGGCCAGGTAGCGGCCTCCGTCGCTCACCGAGACGCCCGCCAGGGCCACGGTGCCGTCGTCCGACCAGGCGTTCGGATCGAGCAGCACCCGCGGCTCCGCCTCCAGCGAGTCCTGGACGTAGAGCACCGCCTGGTCCTGGAGGCCGTCGTTCTTGGTGAAGACGTAGCGCCCGCCGTCCTTCTCCGGAACCGAGTAGCGCTCGAAGTTCCAGAGCTCCCGCAGCCGCTCCTCGATCGCCGGCCGTTCCGGGATCGACGCCAGATACCCGAAGGTGACCTCGTTCTGCGCCTCGACCCACCGGCGGACCTCCTCCGACTCCCGCACGTCGGCTTCCAGCCAGCGGTACGGGTCCGCCACCTCGACCCCGTGGTAGACGTCCACGTGATCTTCTCTACGCGTCTGCACGGTGTCGATGCCGCCGGTCTCGTCGGCCGCCGCGGCCAGGGTGGGTCGGCCCATCGCCAGGGCGGCGACGGCGACGAGGGCGAACAGAGGGCACATCGGTCGATCCATGATCCACAGCTCCGGGGTTGCTGAGCGGTTCCATCCGGCGGGCGCCGAGGTCTGGCGAGAGTCTACCCGAATCGCGCATTGATGCGACCGCTACGAGTCGCCCGCGGCGTTCGGGTGCCGTTCGGGTGGAGGGGCGATCCACCGTGCGCCCGGGTCATCCGAGGGCCTCGGAGATCGCGGACCGGACGTCGTCGCGCGCCATCTCCAGCCGTTCGCGGTGGGTCCTCACGGAGAGCACGCAGACGCGGATCAGGAACCGCCCGCCGGAGGTGGTGCCGGTCAGCAGGACCCGGTTGCGGCGGTTGACGAGCTCGAGCACCCGCCGGTTGAGCCGGTCGGTCTCCGCGGCGCTCCATCCGGTGGGTTCCACCCGGAAGGCCAGGAGGGACAGCTCCGGCTCGGCGACCACGCGCACGGGGTCGAGCTCCCGCAGCGCGTCGGCCATCCAGCGGGCGAGGCGGAGCTTTTCGTCCAGGGCGTCGCGCCAGGGGCCGATGCCGTAGAGCGACAGCGGCAGCCAGACGCGCAGCCCCCGCGCGTGCCGGGAGAGCTCCGGCGAGTGGAGGTGGAAGTCGACCAGGTCCGGGTCCTCCTGGACCTCGGGCAGGTATCCGGCCTCGAACGTGTGGGCCCGCCGCAGGGCGGCGCCGTCGCGCACCAGGAGCGCGCCGGTTCCGTACGGGATGAACAGGCCCTTGTGCGGGTCGAGCACCAGGGAGTCGGCGAGGGAGAGCCCGTCCAGGGTCCGGCGGCCGTGCTCGGTGAGCATGAAGAAGGCGCCGTAGGCGCCGTCCACGTGGAACCAGAGCCCTTCGTCGCGGGCCACGCCGGCGAGTGTGTGCAGGGGGTCCACCGCACCCGTGTGCACCGTGCCGGCGTTGCCGCTGACCAGGAACGGTGTGCGCCCCCGCCGCCGGTCCTCGGAGATCATCCGGCGGAGCGCGTCCACGTCGATGCGGAAGGCGTCGTCGCTCGGCACGGTCCGGACGTTGCCGGCCGGGAAGCCGGCCAGCACCGCCGCCTTGCCGAGGGTGTGGTGGGTCTGGTCCGAGACGTAGAGCGTGCCCGAGAGGAAGTCCTCCCCGAGCCGCTCGCGCCGGGCGGTGACCACCGCGCTGAAGGCGGCCAGGGAGCCGCCGCTGGTCAGGACGCCGCGCGTCGTGTCCGGAAACCCGACGATTTCGGTGAACCAGCGGACCACGTTGACCTCGAGCTGGCCGAGCCCCGGGGCGGCGGCGAGCATGCCGGTGAACCGGTTGGTGGCGGCGGCGATGAGGTCCCCGACCGCGGAGGCGAAGATCCCGCCGCCCGGGACGTAGCCCAGGTAGCCGGGGGACGCGGCGTTGTAGGAGGCCGGGATGGCGCGATCGAACAGCAGGTCGAGGAGCTCCGCCAGGGGGCGGCCCTCGCCGGGGAGCGGCTCGACCAGCGAGCGGGCGATCTCCCCGGGCGTCTCGGCATAGGTCAGCTTCTGGTCCGGCAGGCTCTCCACGTGGTGGACCAGCCGGTCCATGCTCTCCTCGACCAGCCGGCGCATCTCCGCGCCGGACGGCTCCAGGACGCCCCGTCCGCGGTCGGGCTTTCGCTCGGAGCTCACTCCGGGCCTCCCTCCGGTTGCAGGATGCCGACGATCCGGCTCCGCCAGTCCAGGAAGCGCCGTGCGCTCGCGGCGAGCCGCTCGGTGTCGAGGGCCTCGGTCCAGCGCTCGAACCCGAGGATCTCCCCGGGGTCCTCGCCCCGGCGATACGCCGCGGCCAGCGCGGCGAGCCAGAAGTCGTTCGAGCGCAGGTCGCTCCGGCGCTGGCGCGCGAGGATCTCCCGCACCTTGGTGGCCAGCTCCGGGTCGATCCGGCCCCGCCGGAAGCGCTCGATCTCCCCGCGCACCGTGTCCACGAGCTCGGCGGCGCGGTCCGGAGCGCAGCCGAACTCGATCGTCAGGCTGGCCCGCTCGCGGGGTCTCCAGTCCACGTCCGGCGCGACGGAGACGCCGTAGACCGCGCCGAGATCCTCGCGCAGGACCTCGCGCAGGCGGATCTCCAGCGCCTCGGCCAGGGCGCGCAGCGACCGGCGGGTCTCGCGGCCGGCGCCGAGGCCGTCCCCCTGCTGGTCCAGGTAGCGGTTCAGGGAGATCAGCACCCGGCCCTTGGGCTCCAGCCCCCGGCGGACGGTCACCTCGACCGGACCCTCCGGGCGTTCGATCCCCACGTCGCGCCAGGTCTCCTCGCGGCCGGCGGCCGGCAGGCTGCCCAGGTAGGTGGTGACCAGCTCTTCCATCTCCTCGAGCTCGAAGCTGCCGACCACGACGAAGGTGAAGTCCGACGCGTCGCCGAAGCGCTCCCGGTAGATCTCGAAGGCCCGGTCCGGATCGATCGCCTCCAGGCGCTCTGGGGTCAGCGGCCGGCGCCGGGGGTGGTCGCCGGTGAGCTGCCGGTACATCTCCTCGATGAAGGCCTGCTCCGGGTCCGCCAGCCGGTTCTCCAGCAGCGGGCCGAGGCGGTCCTTGTACGAGCGGATCGCCTCCCGGTCGAGGCGCGGCGCGGTGAGCGCCAGGTGGACGAGCTGGAAGAGCACCTCCGCGTCCTCGGCCGACGCGGCCCCCTGGATCCCCTCCTCCAGCTCGTCGATGGAGGGGCCGATCTCGACCACCCTGCCGGCCATCATCTTGGAGAGGGTGAGCTCGTCGTGCTCGCCCAGGCCGCCGAGCGAGACGACCTCGGCGGCGTAGGAGGCGGTCAGGTGGTCGGCCTCGGGCACCAGCGAGTGGCCGCCGGGGCTGTAGCCCTCGAGCAGGATCTGGTCCTCCCGGAAGTCGGTGGGCTCGAGGACGACGCGCACCCCGTTCGACAGGCGCCATTCGGTGACCCCGACCGCCTCGATGCTGCGCCGCTCGACGACCTCTCCTGGCTCGGGCGGTGCGGCGAGGAGCGGCGCGTCGGGGGTCCGGTCGAGGTAGGGCTCGACGGGCCGCTCGCGCACCCGTTCGAAGACCGCCAGGAGCTCGTTCTCGGACGGCAGCCGTCCGGCCTCCGCCTCGGGGGCGGTCAGGAGGATCACCCGGTTCGCCTCGGCCGTGCGCAGGCCGGCGAGGGAGTTGACCTCGTCCAGGGTGATCTCGGGCAGGAAGCGCCGGACCAGCTCCAGCTCCACCCGGAGGCCGGGGATCGCCTCGTCCTCCAGGAAGTTTCGGGAGTACTCGGCGGCGTAGGAGCCGGAGCTCCGGTTCGTCCGTTGAACCCAGGTGCGCTCGTAGGCCCGGAGCAGGCTCTTCTTGGTGCGCTCCAGCTCGCCGGCGGTGAAGCCGTGGCGGCGCACGCGCTCGATCTCGGTCAGCAGCGCCTCCAGGCCCCGCAGGACTCCGCCCTCCGGCACGCCGGCCTCCTGCTGATCGACGTCGGCGGTGCGCACCAGGGACTCGGTCCCCGAGAAGGCGTAGAGGAACGGCGGGTCCGGGCGATGGCCGATCTCGTACAGCCGGTCGTTGATCATGCCGTGGTACAGGGTCTCCACGAGCCCGCGCCGGTAGTCGCCCACGGTGCCCTGGGGGCGGCGGGGGAGCTTGGTGTGGATCGAGACGGCGGTGACCGTGAGCTCGGGATCGGTGAAGGTGGCGAAGAGGGTCTCGTCGTGGCCGGGAACCTCGAAGTAGGTCCTCTCCCGCGCCCCTTCGGG
>JASFUJ010000149.1:0-6967 GCA_050050355.1 Acidobacteriota bacterium | reverse complement strand
GCCGTCCGCCCAGCCACCATCACCGCCACCCCGGGGACAAGCCCCGGGAATCAACGCCACCCCCGGGGACGAGCCCCGGGAATCAACGCCACCCCGGGGACAAGCCCCGGGGCTACACGGGTCGGGGCGGCAGCGAGCGGTGGAGCGTGAAGCGGTCCGGGGGCTCCCGGCCGAAGGTGTCAGCGCCCGCGGGCCTGGCAGGGGCGGCTGCAGGGCAGGCCCGCTCGCCCGCGACGGCGCTGGCAGGCGGAGCCCCCCGGCCGAAGTCCTACCAGGCGGAGCCGTGCCGGAGGCCGGGAGCCCCCGGACCGCTTCCGGTGAACCCCTCGGCGAAGCCATCCACCCAACCACCATCACCACCACCCCGGGGACGAGCCCCGGGAATCATCGCCACCCCGGGGACAAGCCCCGGGAATTACCGCCGCCCCGGGGACGAGCCCCGGGGCTACACAGGCGGGTTGGCGAGGTCTTCGTCGGCTTCCAGGCCGAGGCGGCGGAGCAGGTTCTGGAGGATGCGGGCGGTGAGACCCCAGATCCGGCGCCGGCCCACGTGGTAGATGCGCAGCGTCCGCTCCACGCCGTTGATCGAGACCGGACGGTCCTCGACCATGGTCGGGTTGGCGAAGGCGGAGAGGGGAACGGAGAAGACGTCGGCGATCTCGCCCCCGTCCGGCTCGGGCTCGAACACCTCGGGCACCGCGCCCACGCACGGCACGATCCGGAACCCCGAAGGCGTCTCGGTCTCGTCCAGCTCCCCCAGCCGCAACACCGCCTTCTCCGGCAGATGGATCTCCTCCCGGGCCTCGCGCAGCGCGGTCTCCCACGCGGCCTCGCCCAGCTCCCGCCCACCTCCCGGGAACGCGATCTGGCTCTTGTGATGCGGCAGATCGGCCGAGCGCTCGGTCAGGATCGTCCAGAGCTCCTGGGCCTCCACGTAGAGCGGCACCAGCACCGCCGCCTGCCGGGTCTCGCCCGCCGGCAGCCGGCGCGGCGGCGGCGACCCGAGACGGCGCCGGATCTCCACGATCCAGCTATGCACCTGGGCGTCTTCGTGTCCGTGGACGGTCGGCGTCTCGATCATGGCGACTCCTCGTCGGGCGATTCCTCGTCCTCTTCGAACAGGGGAACCAGCTCGAAGGGGATCCATGTTCCCTCGCCGAAGGTTTCCCCCTCTCCGCCGGCCGGAAACTCGAGCCGGAGACGGTACAGGAACACGTCCCCCTCGGTCCACCAGAGGGGATGGACCCGGTCGGCGTCGCGGAAGCCGACGGTGAGCAGGACGCCGCCGGCGGCGGTCAGGGTGGTGCGCTCGAGGGCCGCCCCGGCCACCGCAACCTGGGTCGGAGCCCCGGGACCGAACGCCACGCGCAGGCCGGCGAGCGCCACCGGACTGGTCACCAGCATCTCGCCGCCGCGCGCCGCGTCCACCGACAGCCGATCGCCTCCCGCCGGAGCGGGCGCGGACCCGATCCCCGGAGACAGCAGTCGGACCCGGAGCACGCCGTGCTGGACCTCGCGCACCCCCGCCACGTCCCGCTGGCTCGACTCATGGGGGAGCAGCCGTCCGGCCACGGCGGAGACGTAGCCGCCGGCCCGGAGCTCCGGGCCGGACGCCACGGTCCGGGGGGCGAGCCAGCTCGGATGAAGGTAGGGAGCGGCGGCCAGGGCGGCGACCAGCGCCCAGAGCGGGCGCACGGGGCGCGCCACGACGAACCAGAGCGCGCCGTAGAGGGGCACGAACCACCGGTTGGCCGGCCCTTCGGCGCCCCCGGCGAAGTCGAAAGGCCGGACCAGCAGAAAGAGCAGGAGCACCGCCGCCACGGTCCAGGGGATCGCCCCCCGGCCACCACCGGAGTCCCGTCCCGCCCGGCTCCGGCCTCCCGGCCACCCGGCGAAGATCAGCAGCGCCGGGAGGAAGTAGGGCACCACCCCCACGGCCCGGCCGAGCCCCAGGAAGAGCAGGTTCCACCCCCACAAACCGGCGTCCGGGACCGGCCGCGGGGGACCGCCGGGAAGCCAACCGAGGGCGGCCGCCCCCGGCCCTCCGGCGACGCCCTCCGGTCCGGCCGTCCGGTCGTCGGGCCAGGCCGAGACCGGCGTGTCCACGGCGGGGAAGCCGGTCTCCGAGAGGAAGACCCGGCCCTCCGCGGACCAGGGGTTCCAGTCGTCCCCCGCGGCCCGGCCCACGAGCCCCGCCAGGAACGGAACGCTCAGCGCGGCCACCACGACCACGGCGGCCTGCACCCGGCGGCGGCCGGTCCCCGCTCCGGGCCGGGCCCGGGGCGGGGCCAGGGCGAGGGGCAGGACGAGCAGCAGGTAGAATGGATGGTACGCGGCGGCCAGCCCCAGCAGCGCCCCCACCAGGATCCACCGCCCCGTCCCGCGGCCGCTCTCCTCACCGGGGAGGGCGCCGCCGTAGATCTCCGTGAACGCCCGCGCCGGCGGCCCCTCCTTCCGGTAGGCGGCGGCGAAGGCGCAGACCACGGCCGCCAGGGCGAAGAGCTCCGGGCCGACGCGGAAGACGTAGGTGAAGGTGACCGAAGCGAACACGAACGCGGCCACCCAGAGCGGGGCCGCCGGACCCAGGCGGCGCTCCAGCACCCGGGCGGCGGCGAGCGCCGCCAGGGCCAGGAGCAGGGCGTTGGCGATCGCCGGCCCCCGGACCGGAGCGAACCGGACCACCGGTGCCAGGGCGAAGGCGTAGGGCACCGGCACGTCGAAGGCGATGTGGTTCCCCGCGTCCCGACTGCGCAGGCGCAACCCCTCCGGCGGCGCCCCCCGGTCGGCGACGAAGCGCTCGTAGTCCTCGGGTCCGTAGGTGAGGTCCAGGTCCCGGGCCAGGCTCACGGCCTGCATCAGGTGAGTGGCCGCGTCGCCGGTCACCGCGGCGGACGGCCGCCAGGTCGCCGCGCCGGCGAGCAGGGCGACGAGGAGGCCCCAGAGGATCGCCCAGCAGGTCCAGTGACGCCGGCCGGCGCCGCCCGCCCCGGGGAGCATCACGCCGCGGCGCTCCGGTCCGAGGATCATCCGAGGGACTCCTCCAGGAGCGACTCCTCCCGGAGCCATCCCTCCCAGACCGACCCGCCGATCTGCGAGCGCCCAGGCGGAGAGGACAGGGCGGGGGCGTCCACGCCGCCGAGCAGCCGGACGGCGAGACGGAGCCGCGCGGGCTCCGGCGGGCGCCGCACGTCCAGCGTGAAGGCGTGGCTCTCCCCCGGCTCCAGGTCCCGGGGCAGGGCCAGCCAGGGCCGGCGCGCGAAGAGGTCGCCCCGGGGGGTCTCCAGAGAGGTCTCCAGGGCGATGCCGCCCGGTCCGCGCCAGGCGGCCAGCCAGCGGGTCCGGCCGGTGTTGGTGAGGTGGACGGTGAGCCGCCGGCGGCGGCCGTCCGGCCAGGGCTCCTCCAGGCCGTCCACCTCCAGCCTCCCCGAGAGGTCGCTCCAGGTCCGCGATGTGGGCGGCGGCACCGCCGGCGGACGGCCGGTGTCCGCCGTGGCCGGGGGCTCCGCGTCCGCCCAGGCGGCGCAGGCCTCGATCACGGCGGCGGCGGCGGCCCGCGGGTCGTGCCGCCGGGCCACGTGGCGCCGGGCCTCCTCGCCCATGGCCGCGAGCCGCTCCGGAGCGGCGAGGAGCGCGGCCAGGCGAGCCACCAGGGCCGGCAGCTCCTCGTCCCCCAGCGGCACCTTCACCGCCACCTCGTCCGGCAGCTCGACGAACTGGGCGTGGTCCGAGACCACCGCCGGCCGCCCGGCGGCGAGGACGCGGAGCAGCGAGGCGGAGGTCTCTCCGGCCGTCGGGTAGCGCAGGTTGAGGCACAGGTCGCAGGCGGCGATCCCCGCCTCGAAGTCCCCCCACGGCACGAACCCGGTCTCGTGGACCCGGTCGGCGACCCCCAGCTCGGCGGCCAGGACCTCCAGCTCACCCCTCTCGGGTTCGTCGCCGTCCCGCCGGTCGCGCGGGCTCTCGCCCACCACCAGCAGGTGCGCACCGGAGAGCTCGGGCGCGGCCAGGGCTTCGACCGCCCGGGCGGTCCGCTTGATGGGGGTCTGGAAGCCGAACGAGCCGAGCACCGGGGCGTCGTCCGGGATCCCGAGCCGGCGCCGGAAGGCGAGGCCCCGCACCCGGTCGGCCGGCGGCGGCAGCGGCACGCCCATGGGCACCACCCGCACGCGGATCTCCGGATCCTCCCGGGCGATCCGCTCCGCCGCCCAGCGGTTGTGGACCAGCACGCCCCGCTGGCGGCGGAGCAGCGTCCGGTGGGCCGGCAGCTCGAACAGCATCGCCTCCACCACCGCGCCCCACTCCCGGGGCCGCGCCGCCTCCTCGCCGATCCAACCGTGGTCCGCCGCCAGCCGCCGCCGGTAGCCGGCGAAGTCCCGCTCCGAGAGATGGACCTCGGAGACCAGGTGATGGAGGACCAGGTCGTGAAGGGTGAGCACCCCCGGCCGCTCCAGGGCCATCCGCTCCACCTCCCGGTGGTAGCGGTTGTTGCCCATCTGGTAGAGGGCCAGGCGGGCCGTGCCCCCGGCCCCGGCGCGCTCGTCCGCGGACACGACCCCGAAGCGCTCCGCCACCGCGGGGTCGACCGGCTGCCCCGGGACCCGGAGCACGCGCAGGCCGCCGGGACCGGCGCGCTCCACCAGGTGCGGCAGCAGGTCGACCGAGTAGTCCGCGATCCCCGAGCGGACGGGAGGGAGCGGGGAGACGTAGTCGAGGGCTGGCGGGCGCGCGGCCGGCACGGCGTCCTGTTACCGGGCGTCCGCGCGCGAGGCGGTGGCGGCTCCGGCCTTGGCGGCGTCGCCCATCCGGCTCCGGAGCCAGGCCTCGATGAACGGATCCAGGCCCCCGTCGAGCACCCGGTCGGTGTCGCCCATCTCGAAGGAGGTCCGGTGGTCCTTGATCATGCGGTACGGGTGGAGCACGTAGCTGCGGATCTGGCTGCCCCAGGCGATGTCCATCTTCTCGTCCTCGCGTACCGCCCGCTCCTCCTCGCGCTTGCGCATCTCCAGGTCGTAGAGGCGCGCCCGGAGCAGCTTCATGGCGGTGGCCCGGTTCTTGATCTGGCTGCGCTCGTTCTGGCAGGAGACCACGATCCCGGTGGGCTCGTGGGTGATCCGCACCGCCGACTCGGTCTTGTTGACGTGCTGGCCGCCGGCCCCGGACGCCCGGTAGGTGTCGACCCGCAGGTCCTTGTCCTCGATCTCGATCTCCACGTCGTCGTCCACCTCCGGGTAGACGTCGACCGAGGCGAACGAGGTGTGGCGGCGGCTCTGGGCGTCGAAGGGGCTGATCCGCACCAGGCGGTGGACGCCGGCCTCCGACCGGAGGTACCCGTACGCGTAGGCGCCCCGCACGGCGAGCGTGGCGCTCTTGATGCCCGCCTCGTCCCCCTCCTGGCGGTCGAGGAGCTCCACTTCCCAACCCGACTGCTCGGCGTAGCGCAGGTACATGCGCAGCAGCATCTCGGCCCAGTCCTGGGACTCGGTACCGCCGGCGCCCGGGTGGATGCCGACCAGGGCGTTCTTGTCGTCGTCGGGACCCGAGAGCATCAGCCGGAGCTCGTAGCGGTCCAGCTCCTTCTCCAGGGAGTCGAGGAACTGGATCACCTCGGAGTCCGCTTCCCCTTCGGAGACCAGCTCGCCCCACGCCTCCAGGTCGTCCGCCTGCTCCCGCAGTCGGTTCAGCAGGTCGACCTGGCGCTCGAGGGCCCTGCGGCGCTGGAGGATCGGGGCGCTCTGGGAGGGGTCGTCCCAGAAGCCCGGAGCCCCCATGCGCTCGTCGATCTCGGCGAGCTCGGTTTCCGGCCCGGCCTCTTCAAAGATACCCCCTGAGGTGCTCGAGCTGCTCCTCCAGGGCTTCGATTCGTTGGTTGATCTCCGGACCGATCATCGGACTCTCCTTCGGGCGGCGATGATGATAGCAAAGGCGGCGAGCACCGCCGCGGCGCCGGGCACGGCCCACGGGGCGCGCACGAACGGGGTCCGCCCCGTCCGGCCGGCGATCCGCGCCCGCAGGATTCCGGCCGCCCCGACCCCCAGGCTGGCCCGGACCGAGCCGTCCGGGCCGACGACGGCGGAGATTCCCGTGATCGCGGCCCGCAGCAGCGGCCTCCCGGTCTCGGCGGCCCGCCAGCGAGCCGCGCGGAAGTGCTGCCGGGGCGCCGCGCTGTCCCCGTACCAGGCGTCGTTGGTGACGGTCACCAGGACCGTCGCCCCGGCGCGCGCCAGCTCCGCCACCTCGGCCGGGAAGGTCACCTCGAAGCAGATGGCCGTCCCCAGGGACTCTCCGGTGTCCGGGAGGGGCAGCAGGGTGACCGCCTCGGCGGGGGTGTACGCACCGGCGTTGCGCGCCAGGTGGTCGAGGAATGAGAAAACGCCCGCCAGGGGCACGTATTCCCCGAACGGCACCAGGTGCCGCTTGTCGTAACGCGCCCGTTCGATCCCCCGGGGGGACGCGCGCACCAGGTAGGCGGAGTTGTAGTAGAGATCGTCGGAGGCCCCTCCCGGGTCGACCGGCTGGACCCGGTGGGTGGAGTTCAGCAGCACCGGGCACCCGCGCCGGGCGAAGCGCTCCACGTCCCGGGCCAGCAGCGGGTCCCGCTCCAGCTCGTAGGGCCAGGCGGCGCTCTCCGGCCAGACGATCAACGCGCCGGGCCGGTCGCAGGCGTCGTCGGTCATGCGGATCAGCCGGGCGTAGCTCTCCCGCGTGACCTGCGGGTCGTACTCGACCTGGTTGTAGATCGCCGGCTGGACGATGCGCACCGGCGTGGCCGTCCGCTCGGGGGCCCCGGCGGCCGACCCGGCCGGGCCGGCGAAGCGCCCCGCCAGCGCCAGCAGGAGCAGGGGGACGAGGAGGCCGATCGCGGCCGGCGCCCACCGCCGCCGGCGGACGGCCCACGCCACCGCGCCGTTGGCGAACACCACCAGGTACGAGACCCCCCAGACGCCGATCCACGCCCCCAGGGGCAGGG
>JASFUJ010000148.1:0-6973 GCA_050050355.1 Acidobacteriota bacterium | reverse complement strand
CTGCGCCACGGCCACCAGGAGGTGGACGGGGCGCATCTGCTGCTCGCTCTGCTCGAGCAGCCCGACGGCCTGGCCCCGCGGCTGCTCGAGCGGATGGACGTTCCGGTCGACCGGCTGCGGCGGGCCACCGAGGAGCTCCTCGAACGCCGGCCGTCGGTCGGCGGACCCGGCGCCGAGGCCGGTAAGATCTACATCACCCAGCGCCTCCAGGAGCTGCTGGTGCGGGCCCAGGACGAGGCCAAGCGCCTGAAGGATGAGTACGTCTCGGTCGAGCACCTGCTCCTGGCCTTCCTCGCCGAGGGCGAGGAGACCGCCTCCGGCCGCCTGCTCGCCGAGCACGGCGCCACCCGGGACGCGTTCCTGTCGGCGCTGACCGGCGTCCGCGGCAGCCAGCGGGTGACCAGCGCCACGCCGGAGGCCGCCTACGAGGCGCTCGACAAGTACGGCGTCGACCTGGTCGCCCAGGCGCGAGCCGGCAAGCTCGACCCGGTGATCGGCCGCGACGGCGAGATCCGGCGGGTGATCCGCATCCTCTCGCGCAAGACCAAGAACAACCCGGTGCTGATCGGCGAGCCCGGGGTCGGCAAGACCGCCATCGTCGAGGGCCTGGCCCAGCGCATCGTCCGCGGCGACGTGCCCGGCTGGCTCGAGGACCGGTCGGTCTTCTCCCTCGACATGGGCTCGCTCCTCGCCGGCGCCAAGTACCGGGGGGAGTTCGAGGAGCGCCTGAAGGCGGTGCTCAACGAGATCAAGGAGAGCGATGGACGCGTGCTGCTGTTCATCGACGAGCTCCACAACATCGTCGGAGCCGGCCGCACCGAGGGCTCCACCGACGCGGGCAACCTGCTCAAGCCGATGCTGGCCCGGGGCGAGCTCCACTGCATCGGCGCCACCACCCTGGACGAGTACCGCAAGCACGTCGAGAAGGACGCCGCCCTCGAGCGCCGCTTCCAGCCGGTGATGGTGGAGCCCTCCACGGTGGAGGACACGGTCTCCATCCTGCGCGGCCTCAAGGAGCGCTACGAGGTCCACCACGGCGTGCGCATCCAGGACAACGCCATCGTCGCCGCCGCCGTGCTCTCGAACCGCTACATCACCGATCGCTTCCTCCCCGACAAGGCCATCGACCTGATCGACGAGGCCTCGGCCATGGTCCGCACCGAGATCGACTCCATGCCCGCCGAGCTCGACGAGATCACCCGCCGGGTGATGCAGCTCGAGATCGAGGAGGCGGCGCTCAAGAAGGAGAAGGACAAGGCGTCCAAGGAGCGGCTCACGACCCTGCGCAAGGAGCTGGCCGACCTCAAGTCCCAGGCGGACGCCATGCGCGCCCGCTGGGAGGACGAGAAGGAGGCGATCGACCGGGTGCGCAGGCTGCGCGAGGAGATCGAAGAGGTGCGCCGCCGGATCGAGCTGGCCGAGCGGGACTACGACCTGAACCGGGCCGCCGAGCTCCAGCACGGCCGGCTGCCCCAGCTCGAGGCCGAGCTGGCCGAGGCCCAGGGGCTCGCCCGCGAGGGGGCCCGCGAGGACGACCGGGGCCCCCGCCTGCTCCGCGAGGAGGTCACCGAGGACGAGGTGGCCGAGATCGTCTCCCGCTGGACCGGCATCCCGGTCACCCGCCTGGTGGAGGGCGAACGGGACAAGCTGCTGCGCCTGGACGAGATCCTCCACCACCGCGTGGTGGGTCAGGACGAGGCCGTCCAGCTCGTGGCCGACGCGGTGATCCGGGCCCGTTCCGGCATCAAGGACCCGCGCCGCCCGATCGGCTCGTTCATCTTCCTGGGTCCGACCGGCGTCGGCAAGACCGAGCTCGCCAAGACCCTGGCGGAGGCCCTGTTCGACACCGAGGAGAACATGGTCCGGATCGACATGAGCGAGTACATGGAGCGCCACGCCGTCTCCCGGCTGATCGGCGCTCCGCCGGGCTACGTGGGCTACGAGGAGGGCGGGCAGCTCACCGAGGCCGTGCGCCGCAAGCCGTACTCGGTGATCCTGTTCGACGAGATCGAGAAGGCCCACCAGGACGTGTTCAACGTGCTGCTCCAGATCCTCGACGACGGCCGGGTGACCGACGCCCAGGGGCACACGGTGGACTTCAAGAACACGGTGATCATCATGACCTCGAACATCGGCTCCCACCACCTGCTGGAAGGGGTGACCGACCGGGGCGAGATCGCCGACGACGCCCGGGCCGCGGTCCTGCGCGAGATGCGGGGCCACTTCCGGCCCGAGTTCCTCAACCGGGTCGACGACGTGGTGCTGTTCAAGCCCCTCACCCTGGAGGAGATCGAGCGGATCGTCGACCTCCAGACCGAGGACCTCGGCAAGCGGCTCGCCGACCGGAACCTCTCCCTGGAGCTCACCGAAGAGGCCCGGCGGCTGGTGGCGCGGCGGGGCTTCGACCCCGTGTACGGCGCCCGGCCGCTCAAGCGCTACCTGCAGCACCAGCTCGAGTCGAAGATCGGCCGGGCGATCATCGCCGGCGACGTGGTCGACGGCTCCGCCCTCAGGGTGGACGCGGTCGACGGCGAGCTCGCGGTGGAGGTCTCGCAGCCGGCGGCACCGCCCGCGGAGGCTGCGGACGAGGAGCCGGCCCCGGTCACCGCCTGACGGGCGAACCCCGCGGCTCCGCCGGAGACTTGACACGCTCCGATTAATTGCTTACTATCGTCTTGTCTGACACACCGGATCGGGTGCCACCAGCGGTCGCGTCGGTTCACCGCGGCACCTCCTCCGATCCAGACGCTTCCAGACGGGATCGTCGGGGTTTTCGACCCCCGGCTTTCCTACCCCCGTCCGCAGACGGTTGCGGCCGGCTCCTCACGCGGAGAGAGCCGGCCAATTTTTTTTTGGGCCCGCCCGGGCGCGGCCCGCGCCAGCCGTCCACGCCCCACCCCAGCCGCCATCCGCCGGCAGAGCGGGACATGGTGCGCGTTCGGCCGGCTTCAGCCGGCCGGATGCGAGCGTAGCGAGCTACCCTTCCAGCTCGATCTTCATCGCGAAGAAGTCCAGCAGATCCTTGAGCGCCAGCACCCCGCGGAGCTCGTCCCCCTCCACCACCAGCAGCCGGGACGCCCGGTTCCGGCTCATGGCCGACAGGGCCTTCATGGCGTCCGCGTCCGGCGCGATGCTGTTGTCCTCCGAGCACTCCCGGGCGAGCTGGCGCACCGGAGTGTTCGCCCACTCGTCCCGGGGCAGCTCCTTGATCTGACGGGTCGTGACGCAGCCCTCCAGGCGGCCGTTCGACACCACCGGGAACATCTTGAAGTGGTGCCGGTAGACGTAGTCCTCCACCAGCTCCTCGACCGAGATCCAGGGCGGCGCCACCACCGGTTCCACCTCCATGAACCGGGAGACCGGCTCCCCCTCGAGCACCCGGCGCAGCAGGAGCTGCTGGTACGACATCTGGGCCGCGTTGCGCACGAACAGACCGATCAGCGCCATCCACATGCCGCCGACGAAGTCCCCCCAGGCGACCAGCCGCAGGATGCCGAACCCGATCAGCAGAAAGCCGAAGCCGGACCCGATCGCCGAGGTGATGCGGGTCGCCTGCCGTAGCGAATCCTTCCACTGCCAGAGCACCGAGCGCAGGATCCGCCCGCCGTCGAGCGGAAACGCCGGGATCATGTTGAACACCGCCAGCACGATGTTGATCACGCCCAGATAGCCCACCACGGTACCGGCGGCCGCCGGCATGGGCAGCCCGCCCGCCACCAGGAACAGCAGGCCGAGGACCAGGCTGGCGATGGGGCCCGCGATGGCCACCCAGAACTCCGCCTTCGGGCTCGGCGGCTCGTCGCTCATCTCGGCAACCCCGCCGAAGATGAACAGGGTGATTCCCCGCATGTCGATGCCGTAGCGCCTGGCCACCGAGGCGTGGGACAGCTCGTGCGCCACCACCGAGGCGAACAGGCCCAGGGCGCCCAGGACGCCCATGAGCCAGTACGTGGTCGCGGACAGGTCCGGAGCCATCTGCGGAAACGCGGCCGAGGCCAGCGACCAGGTGATCAGGACCGCCACCACGAACCAGCTCACGTCGAGGCGGATCTTGAAGCCGAACACGCTGAACAGATCGAATGTCTTTCCGAACATCGTCGGTCGTCTCTCCTCTCGTCGGATCCCAGGGTCCCGCGGGCCTCCACCCGGCCCCGCGGCGGCCCCTGTCTCTCCACCCCGTGATCATGCAAGGTCGACGCCCGTCCCCTGCGGTGGACGCCGACGGGTGCCGATCCATCCCGTGGGACCGCCCCCTCGACCCGGCTCGCCTTCAGGGGGTCCCCCGCCCCGGCAGGCGCTCCCCGGCCCCGCCCGGCCTCGCATCGCTGGGACCGCCGCGGTCCGGCGCGGTCCGGCACGGTCTGGCACCGTTCATGCTATACCTCCGGGCAACTCGACGAGACGCCCACGACACGACGCGGCTCCGGTGCCGCCGGAGCGCTCGAGGGAGGCACCCCCGTGCGACCGATCGCAGATCTCGCCCCGAGCCGGACCCCGAGCCCGACCCTGCCGGGGATCCTGGCGGGGGCCCTGCTCTCCGTCCTGCTCTGCCCCGCCGTCCTGCCGGCCCAATCCTTCGGCGAGGAGATCTCCGTCACGGAGGTGGACATCCCGGTCCGCGTGCTCCGCGGGACCGATCCGCTCCGCGGCCTCACCGCCGACGACTTCGAGGTCTTCGACGACGGCGAGCGCCAGGAGATCGTGGGGTTCCGGGTCATCGACCTCGCGCGCGGGGCGGAGCGCAGCGGCACCCTCCGCCCGCCCGCCGAGGGCGAGGAGGTGCGCGAGGAGGGCCGGAACATCCTCGTCCTGTTCGATTTCGTCTTCGCCCGGAGCCACTACCTGGAGCGCTCCCTGGTCGGCACCCGCGAGATGATCCGCCACCAGCTCCACCCCTCCGACCGGGTCGCGGTCGCCTACCTGACCGGGGGCGGCGCCAACCTGCTGCTCGGCTTCACCGAGAACCGCCGAGAGATCGACCTCGCCCTGGGCGCGATCCAGGCGCTCCTCGGCCGGCGGCACGACGAGGTGCAGTCCAGCTTCGCGGAGCTCGAGCACGCCCTCGAGAGCGACGACGCCGGCCGGGACGAGCCGAAGAGCCGCGTCGCCCGGATGAACGAGCGCTTCGGCGCGACGGCGACCCTGGCCATGCTCGGCGCCACCGGCTCGGTGCCCGGCAACGCGGGCGGCTCCGCCTTCGGATCGGGCCCCTGGAGCGGCGACATCGGGGACGGGGGCGGCTTCAGGGATCCGACCCTGAGCACCGTCGGCTCCGGCGACAACCCCTTCCGCATCGCCCGCTCCCTGGCCGGGTCGGCCCAGGCCAGCGCGATCCGGACGGTCAGCCAGGAGGTGTCCCGGCTGGCGACCCTGCTGCGCGACGTCCGCGGCCAGAAGGAAATGGTCTATCTCTCCGAGGGCTTCGCGCCGGGCATCCTCAACGACTTCGCCTCGAGCACCCGGGCCCTCGCCCTCCGCTACCTGGAGCAGATGTTCGAATCCCTGCGCCGGGGCGGCTGGACGCTCCACGCCATCGACGTCGGAGGGATTCCCAACCCCTTCGCCGGTCCCGGCTTCTCGGCGGACTCCCTCCACTACATGAGCGCCGAGACCGGCGGCACCCTGCTCGAGAACTACAATCGCATCGACCTGGCGACCGCCGAGCTGCTCGAACGCACCAGCGTCACCTACGTCCTCACCATCCACCCGGGCGAGCTGCCGGCGGACGGCCGCTACCACCCCATCGAGGTCCGGCTCCGGGACGGGATCGGCCGGGCCCGCCTCGATCATCGCCCCGGCTACTACGCGCCCAAGCCCGCGGCGGACAGAAGCCCGCTCGAGCGCCAGCTCGACGCCGCGCAGCTCCTCCTCGGAGACGAGGAGATCGAGCAGATCGCCGTCGGCGTGCGGACCGGGAGCCTGCCGGCCGACTCCGGGGTGGCCACCGTGCCGATCGTGGTCGAGGTTCCGACCCGTGCGCTGGTCACCGGCTCGCGGGAGCGACCCCTGGAGTTCGAGCTCCAGGCCTACGCCCTCGATCCGGAAGGAGGCGTCCAGGACCTCTGGCTCCGGAGCCTCCGGCTCGACCCGGCCGAGAGCCCGACCGAGCGCCTGGGAAACGCCCTCGCCCGGGGCGGCTTCCGGGTGCTCGGCGCGATGGCGCTGCCGCCCGGCGAGTACCGCCTGCGGGTCCTGGTGCGCGAGACCGGGGACGACCGGCTGTTCCTCTCCACCGCCCCGCTGACCGTCCCGTCCGGCGACAGCGGCCTCCTGCCGCTCGACCCCCTGGTGGTCGACCGCTCGGGGAGTTGGATCGAGCTGGCGGCCCTCCCGGCCGGAGCGCCGGGCGCCGCCCAGGCCGTCTTCCGGCCCCGGGGTCACCTGGTGGTCCCGCCGATCGCCCCGGTCTCGACCCGCGGGGAGCGGCTGGAGCTGATGGTGCCCATCGCCACCTCCGAGCCGGTGGAGCTCTCCGGCCGCCTGCTCGCCGCCGACGGACGCTCGACGCCGGTCACCGTGCGCTTTGACGAACGCCCGGTGGAGACGGAGGGCGGTCTCGCCGTCTACAGCGCCTGGCTCGACACCGAGGTCCCGGCGGGCGAGTACGATCTGGAGCTCGAGGCCCGCCGGAGCGGCTCCGAGGAGCGCTCCGTCCGGATCTCCCGCCTGCGGGTCCGGGAGTGAGAAGCGGGCGCCTCGCTCGCCGGAGGCTCGAACCGGGATCGACCAGGCGCCGCTGACGGAACCCTCCTGGGTCCGTGGTGCTATTCTCACGAAGTCCACACCGGTCGTGGTGATTGCAGCGTTTGCACGATCTCCGTGCAGCCAGGCCAAGCATTGCGCACGACCAGGAGTAGACATCCCACCATGCCGATCCTTCGCCAACCGTCGATCCGCCTCTTCTTTGCACTCATCCTGCCGTTCCTCTGCCCCGGCCCGGCAAGCTCCGGCTCGATTCCCAACGAGGTCGGAG
>JASFUJ010000147.1:0-6979 GCA_050050355.1 Acidobacteriota bacterium | reverse complement strand
CTTGGAGCCGGCCTCCAGGCCGTAGTGGTAGGGGCGGCCGAACTCCACCAGCCGCTCCACCAGGTAGCGGTCCTGGTTGACCTTGATCGGGTAGACGCCGCGGTAGCCGCCGCGGTAGCCGTACTCCACCATGGTGGCGGCGAAGGTCTCGTTGAGCTCGGCGACCCGCGCCTCGATGATCTCCGAGAAGCGGAAGAGGAGCGGCGGCGCGATGCCCCGCTCGCGGACCTCGTCGACCAGCGCCTTGAAGTCGATGGAAGGACTGTCGGGGCCTTGGGCGTGGATCAGGACGTGGCCCCGGTCGCTGATCGAGAAGTAGCCGTGGCTCCAGCCGGGGACGTTGTAGAGCTCCGCCGCGTCGTCGACGGTCCACGCTGCGTTGGTGGCTGCGCCGGTCTCTCGGATCGTCATGACGTGCTCCTTGTGCGGATCCGGTGCGGGGCCGGGGGCCGGAAGACACAACGCCCCGGTGGCGGACCGGGGCGCGCCGGGTGAGTCTACCACGGGGGTGGAGAGCCGGCGGTGCCCTTGCCAACGGCGTCCGGCTTGCTTAGAGTCGACGACGATGGAGCGTCGAGAAGCTCGCGCGGCAGGACCCGGCGCGGCGCCAGCCCGCACGGAGCCGCTCCGTGCACGGCGCCCGCGGGGCCGCTGCCACGGCGATCAGGAACACCCGGAGCGTCCGGAGCGTCCGGACCTTCCGATGGCGGGTGGCGGCGGCCGAGGGGCGACCGAGTCCGATCGCCGCGAGGACCTGGCGCTGCGCGACCGCAAGGAGACCCGCAAACCCAGACTGTACAAGGTCCTGTTGCACAACGACGACTTCACGACCATGGACTTCGTGATCGAGGTCCTGGTTCGTTACTTCCGGAAGTCCCGCGTGGAGGCCACGCGGGTCATGCTCGAGATCCACCACCGGGGCATCGGCGTGGCGGGAGTCTTCACCTACGAGGTGGCGGAGACCAAGGTCGCCCAGGTGACGGCGGAGGCGCGCCAGCACGGGATGCCCCTGAAGTGCACGGTGGAGGCGGCGTGAAGCTCTCCCGCGAGCTCCAGATCTCGCTGTCGGCCGCGCTCATGGAGGCGGCCCACCGGGGCCACGAGTACGCCGGCCTGGAGCACCTGCTCTACGCCCTCCTCCAGGACCGCCTGACCGCCCGCGTGCTGAACCGATCCGGCGGCAACGTGGACGGTCTGCGCAAGCGGCTCGAGCGCTTCCTGGACGACGAGATCGACCGCGTACCCGAGGAGGAGATCGGAGAGCCCTCGACCACGCTCGCCTTCCAGCGGGTGCTGGCGCGCGCCGTGGCCCAGCGGCAGGGGGCGGGCAAGGACGAGGTGGCCGGTCCGGACGTGGTGGTCTCCATGTACGCCGAGCCGGAGTCCTTCGCCGTCTACTTCCTCCACGAGGAGGGGGTGGACCGCCTCGACCTGGTCTCCTACCTGGCCCACGGGGTGGCCGAGCGGGACCCGCTCGACGAGGGCTGGGAGCCGGGGGACGCCGAGCCGGAGGACGAGTCCTTCGACGAGGAGCTGGACGACGACGAGGACGAGGACGACGAGGAGACCGGGCGCGACCCGCTCGCCACGTTCGCCCAGGACCTGACCGAGCTCGCCCGCTCGGGGCGCCTGGATCCGCTGGTGGGCCGGGAGCGGGAGATCGACCGCACGCTCCACATCCTCGCCCGGCGGCGCAAGAACAACCCGATCTTCGTCGGCGACTCGGGGGTCGGCAAGACCGCCCTGGTGGAGGGGCTGGCGCTCCGCATCGCCGCGGGCCGGGTGCCGGAGCGGCTGATGGACGCCTCCATCTTCAGCCTGGACCTGGGGGCGCTGGTGGCCGGCACCCGCTACCGGGGGGACTTCGAGAACCGCCTCAAGGCGGTGCTCAAGGCGCTCGAGCAGCGCCGGCGGGCGATCCTGTTCATCGACGAGATCCACACCCTGGTGGGCGCCGGCGCCGCCGGCAGCGGCACCATGGACGCCTCGAACCTGCTCAAGCCCGCCCTGCGCTCCGGCGTGATGCGCTGCATCGGCGCCACCACCTGGGAGGAGTACCGGCAGAGCTTCGAGCGCGACCGGGCGCTGGCGCGCCGCTTCCAGAAGGTGGAGGTCCACGAAGCGTCGCTGGCCGAGACCGTGGAGATCCTCGAGGGGCTGCGCGGGCGCTACGAGGAGCACCACGGGGTCACCTACACCCGGCCGGCGCTCCGCTCCGCCGCCGAGCTCGCCGCCCGCCACCTGCGGGACCGGGCGCTGCCGGACAAGGCCATCGACCTGGTCGACGAGGCGGGGGCGGCGGCCAGCCTGGCGGGTCGCAAGCGGGTCGGCGTGCGCCGGATCGAGTCGGTCCTGGCGACCATGGCCCAGATCCCGCCGCGGCGGGTGCGGGGCGACGACCGGGACCGGCTGGCGGCGCTGGAGGAGGACATCCGGCGCGCCGTCTTCGGCCAGGACGAGGCGGTCGGGACGCTGGTCTCGGCGATCAAGGTCTCGCGCGCCGGCCTGGGCAGCCCGGACCGCCCGGTGGGCGCCTTCCTGCTCACCGGCCCCACCGGGGTCGGCAAGACCGAGGTCGCCCGTCAGCTCGCCTCCTGCCTCGGAGTGGCGCTGCTGCGCTTCGACATGAGCGAGTACATGGAGCGCCACAGCGTGTCGCGCCTGGTGGGCGCGCCGCCCGGCTACGTGGGCTACGACCGGGGCGGCCTGCTCACCGAGGCGGTGTCGAAGAACCCGTATGCGGTGCTGCTGCTCGACGAGATCGAGAAGGCCCATCCGGACGTCTTCAACATCCTGCTCCAGGTGATGGACCACGGAACGCTCACCGACACCAACGGCAAGCTGACCGACTTCCGCCAGACGATCCTCCTGATGACCTCGAACGTGGGTGCGCGGGAGCTCGCCGGCAGGCGCCCCGGGTTCGCCGGGGTCGCGGGCGGGGGACCGGCCGGCAACGAAGGCGCCGACAAGGAGGCGTTCGAGCGGGTGTTCACGCCGGAGTTCCGGAACCGGCTCGACGCCCGGATCGCCTTCGCGCCGCTGGACGAGGCGGTGATGGTCCGGATCGTCGACAAGTTCCTGGACGAGATCCGGGACCAGCTCGCGGAGCGCAAGGTGGAGCTGGAGGCGACCCCGGCGGCCCGGAGGCTCCTGGCTGAGCGGGGCTTCGACCCGGCGTTCGGCGCCCGGCCCCTGGCCCGGGTGCTCGACCGGCTGGTCAAGCGGCCGTTGACCGACGAGCTCCTGTTCGGCCGGCTGCGGGACGGCGGCACGGTGACCGTGGCCGTCGCCGAGGGCGAGATCGACCTGCGGGTCGGCTCGGAGTGACGGCCCGGCCGGTCACGGCACTTCCCGGCGGGCCATCGACTGGACGGTCGCGTGGGCGTCGGGCCGGGCGATCAGCACGAGCTGGTCCCCGCCCTGGATGACGGTCGGCCCCCGCGGGATCACCATCTCCCCGGAGCGCAGGATGGCGACGGCCGTCACGCCGGACACGCCGCCGATCGACTCCGAGACCGTCGCCTCGTCGAGCGCCGAGCCCGGGGCGATCTCGATCGACACCAGGCTCCCGGCCTCGTCGGCCACCTGGATCGGCTCGCCGAACCGGAGCAGGCTCACCAGCCGGGGCAGGGTGAGCTCCGAGGGCTCGAGAGCCCCCCCTTCGAGCATCTGGAGGGCCCGGCGCACGAAGACCCCCCGGTGGGCCGCCGAGTCCTCCCGGCTCGGCACCTGGTGCTCGTAGAGGGTCTGGTACCGGGCGCCCGCGGTGAGGGAGCGCTGCACCACGAAGGCGACCGTGTTGGCCAGCATGGCGGGGACGATCAGGGCGTAGCCGCCGGTCATCTCCGCGACCATGATCAGGGTCGAGATCGGGGTGCGCGCGGCGCCCGCGAAGACCGCCGCCATGCCCACCAGGATGAACGGGGCGACGGAGGGGAGGGCGCCGTCCGGAACCACCGCGCCCAGCAGGCTCCCCACCACCGCGCCGAGGGCCGCCCCGAGGGTGATGGTCGGGGCGAACACGCCGCCCGAGCCCCCGGAGCCGATGGTCAGGGCCATGGTGGGGCCCTTGAGGACCAGCAGCAGGAGAAGGGTGACGAGCGACAGGTGGCCCGCCAGCGCCAGCTCGACCCAGCCGTAGCCGGTGCCGAGCACCTGGGGCGCCAGCATGGCGACGAGACCCACCGCCAGCCCGCCCACGGCCGGCTTCACGTGGGGCGGGCCGGGCATCCGGCGGAACAGGTCCCGCACCCGGTAGAAGAGGGTGGGCAGGACCGCGCCCAGGGCGCCCGCGCAGACCCCGAGGACCACGTAGCCCGCCAGGTGCACCGGATCGAAGGCCAACCCGCTCGGGATCGCGAAGATCGGCGACCAGCCGTCGAACAGCCCCTTCACGGCGTAGCCGGTGACCGCCGAGACCACGGTGTAGATCAGCGCCTCGGACTCGAAGATCATGCCCGAGTAGAGGATCTCCACCGAGAAGATCGCCATCCCCAGCGGCGCCTGGAACATGGCCGCCAGGCCGGCGGCCATGGAGGCCACCAGGAGGATGCGCCGCTCCTGGCCCCGCAGGCGGGCCGTGCGGGCGAGCACGCCGCCCAGGCCGACGGCGATCTGCGCCGTGGGCCCCTCGCGGCCCGCCACGCCGCCCGAGCCAATGGTCAGCGCAGAGGCCACGGCCTTGATCAGGGGGATGCGCGGGCGGATCTCTCCGCCCCGGGTGTGGTACGCGGCGAGGGCGGCGTCGGTGCCGTGCCCCTCGGCCTCCGGCGCCCAGCGGTAGACGATGAACCCGGAGAGCAGCCCGCCGAGGGTGGTCACCAGCGGGAGCCACCAGCGCTCGAGGCCGGCGGGCAGGTCGACCACCGGGTCGAGCACGCCGGTTTCGGGCGGGGTGTAGTGACCGATCCCTTCGAGCAGCACGTGTTGGGCGATCTCCACCGCGTGCTCGAAGGCGACCGCCGCCACCCCGCCGAGGACGCCCACGGCCACGCAGTAGCCGAGCAGACGGTAGGTGGGGGCGAACAGCGGCTCGCGGGGGCTCTCGGGGTGCATCGGCTCCTCAGGTCCGGTCGTAGTCGTCCTCGTAGCGCACGATGTCGTCCTCGCCGAAGTAGCTGCCGAGCTGGACTTCGACGAAGGTCACCGGCTCGCCGGTCGGGTTGCGGATCCGGTGCTTCGCTCCCTGCGGGATGTGGACGTGGTCCCCCGGGGTGGGCCGGAGCACCTCGCCGTCCAGGACCACCTCCGGGTGCCCCCGGACGATGATCCAGTGCTCGGAGCGGTGGCGGTGGGACTGGTAGGAGAGCCGCTGCCCCGGGTCCACCTCGATGACCTTGGACTTGAACCGCTCCGTGTCCCGGAGCACCTCGAACCGGCCCCAGGGGCGCAGGTCGTAGGCGTGCTCGGCGACCTCGCGCCGGCCCTCCTCGTGCAGGGCGGCGACCAGCTCCTTGACCCGCTGGGAGGCGCCGCGCCGGGTGACCAGCAGGGCGTCGGCCGTATCCACCACCAGCAGATCCTCCACGCCCACCAGGCCCACCAGCCGGCCCCGGTGGGCGACGACGAAGTTGTCGCCGCCGCCGACCTCGACCGTCGAGCGGGCGGTCGGCATCAGCCGGGAGACCTCGTCCCACGAGCCCACGTCGCTCCAGCCGATGGCGCAGGGGACCGAGACGTGGTCCTCGACGTGCTCCATGATCCCGTAGTCGAGGCTCTCCGGCTCGAGCCCGGCGTAGACCGCGTCCAGGTTGGACAGGTCCGCCTCGACGCTCCGGATCGCGCTCCAGGTCTCCGGCATCAGCCGCTCGAACAGGCCGGCCATCACCTCCACCCGGAACACGAACATGCCGGCGTTCCACAGGAAGCCGCCCGCCTCCAGGTACCGGCGGGCGGTCTCGGCGTCCGGTTTCTCGCGGAAGCCGCGGGCCGCGTAGGCGACCAGCGGGTCGGCCCGTTCGCCGGCCGCGGGCTCCTCCGCGACGGCCCGGTCGGTCAGCTCGATGTAGCCGTAGCCGGTCTCGGGCCGGGTCGGGCGGACGCCGAGGGTCGCCACCACCGGTCCCTCGGCGGCGCACCGCTCCGCCAGGAGCACGGCGCGGCGGAAGACCTCGTCGTCCTCCACCAGGTGGTCGGCCGGAAAGACGCCGACCACCTCGCGGCCCTCGCCGCGCAGCAGCATCAGGTGGCACAGCAGCGCCACCGCCGGCGCGGTGTTGCGGCCCACCGGCTCGAAGACGGCCCGGTCCGCCGGCAGCTCCAGGTCGCGCAGCACCCGGCGGGCGAGGATCTCGGTCTCCCGCGCTCCGACGATCGCGGGCGGCCCCAGCGGCCGCAGGCGCCGGAGCGTCTTGGCCAGGAGCGACTCGTCGAACAGGTCGCAGAACTGCTTGGGGACGGCGGTCCGGGAGACGGGCCACAGGCGCGTGCCGCTGCCGCCGGAGAGTACGACTGGGATCATCGGGCGATCGACTCCGAGGGGGTTCGAGGCGTGGGGCGAACCGGCGAAGAGCCTATCTTACCGGTTCGGGGCCTCTCCCAGAACCACCCGGACGGTCCGGCGGCGGTCGTCGCGCTCGAGCGTGACCTCCACCGCGTCGCCGGGGTCGTAGCGTTCCAGGAGGAGCAGCAGGTCGTTGGAGGAGGTCACCGGCTCGCCGTCCACGGCGACGATCAGGTCGCCCAGCTCGACCCGGCCGCGCCGGTCCCTGCGGGTCGGCCGCAGCCCGGCGCGTTCCGCCCCGCTGCCCCGGTAGACGTTGACCACGAGGGCGCCCTCCAGCTCCAGGTCCCGGACGATGCGATCGCTCGCCAGCTCCACGCCCAGGGTCGGGCGGACCAGGCGCCCGTTGGTGATGAGCTCGGGCACGACCCAGTTGACGGTGTCGGCCGGGATGGCGAAGCCGATGCCGGCGTACGACCCGGACGGGCTGAAGATCGCGGTGTTGACGCCGATCAGGCGCCCGGAGCTGTCGAGCAG
>JASFUJ010000146.1:0-7005 GCA_050050355.1 Acidobacteriota bacterium | reverse complement strand
GCTCGAGCTTCCGCATCCCGATCCAGGCCAGCACCGCCACCACGAGGGCGAACAGCCCGGTGACGGCGAGGGAGGCGCCCCACAGCGGCAGCCAGAGGGCGACGAGCTGGATCAGGAAGTAGGTGGCCACGCCGAGGGTCCAGAACGCGAACGCACCGGCCGCCGCGAACAGACCGATCGCCAGGGCCGCCTGCCTGGTGGAGCGGGTGACGTCCCGTTCGAACGCCTCGAGCTCCGCCTTCAGGAGACTGAGCACCGCGTTCCCGAGGGCGCGGAAGGTCTCGCTCCACTGTCGGCTCATCGTCATAACCTCCTCAGGCTCACCAGTCTACGCGGTCCCGGCGCGGAGTGCCCGGTGTCCGCTCCGCCCAACCGCCGCAAGCTCCGGGCGGGGGCGTCCCCTAGTCCACGTACACGGTGCCCGTGACGAACGAGTTGTTCGCCGCGATCTCGTCCCGTAGACCGACGGCCACCTTCTGCGGCCCCTTCCTCAGCAGCAGGGTCACCTTGTAGACGAAGGCCCGGTCCCCGATCTGCTCGATCTCGTCCTGGGAGAGCTGCACCGGTAGGGCCGTGTTCTGCACGTCGGAGATCCCCCCCCGCTCGTCCTTGGCCGCCAGGTAGAGCTTCGCCTTGGCCTCGAAGACGTCCCCCCGGGGCACCAGGGTCAGGGACCGCAGCGGGACCTTCACCGTGACCGGCACCAGGTGGAGACCGTCCTGGCGCTCCCGGCCCGGGTCGAAGGACAGCTCCAGGTCGAGGGGGTTGGAGTAGTACGGGAAGTCGAGCGCGGCCAGGACGCCCTCGTTCATCTGAGCGTTGCTGGTCTTGTCCCGGTAGCCGGTCCGGTGGCGGACCGAGTACCCCTTGCGGCCGGCGCCGTCCTTCAGCTCGACCTCGATCCGGTAGTAGCGCCCGTCCCCGCTGTGGCCCGGGGCGTACCCGAGGGAGTAGTAGGTCCGGAAGTCCTGGGCGACCCGCTCCAGGTCCGGCAGGACCCGGTTGGTGTTGATGATCGCCCGGCCGCCCGTCGTCTCCGCCAGCAACTGGAGCGGCGACTGCAGGTTGTGGGTCCGCACCGAGTCGACGAACTGGAGGCTCCCCGCCTGTCCGCGCCCGAACTCGGAGACGTCGGAGGCCGAGGACACCCGCAGGCCGGCGGCGTCGATGGTGTAGAAGCTCACCCGGTTGGCGTTGGCGTGGGCCGCCAGCTCCTCGAACCGGCGGGAGGCGTCGAACTCCAGCACCCGCGTCATGGCCCCGGCGTGGGGGAACTTCTGCTGGACGGCGTGGAAGATGTCCTCGCCGGCGATCATCGGCACCCCGTCGCTCACGTAGAGCAGCGCCTTGCGGCCCGGCAAGCCGGCCAGGGAGGTCACGATCTCGCGCATGGCGTCGATCGAGAAGAAGAGGTCGTTGCGCACCGACTCGGCGTAGGTCTCGGCCCACAGCATGGCGGCGCCGCCGCCCTCCGCGTCCTCGATGCGCCGCAGCACGTCGCGGCGGTCGCTGTCGAAATGGACGGCATGGCCGGAGAGCTCGTCCAGCTCGAACAGGGCGTCGACCACCTCCTGGACGTTCCGGGTGAACCCGCGGCGCACGTGGAGCGAGCGGTCGTAGCTCACCAGCATCACCCGGTCCCGCCGGTCGACGTGCTCGCGCAGGAACGCCCGCACGTCCTGGAGGACCCGCCGCCGGTTGTGGGGCCGGATGTTGTAGTTGTCCACGTAGACCACCAGGCTGAGCTGCTGATCCTCCGGCACCTCGGGCACGTCGCGGCCCTCGATCTCGGCCACCTCGGGAGGCAGGTCCTCGCCGGCAGCGTCCTCCTCGGTCTCGGGCTCCGGCCCGGCGGCGGTCCCGGAGCGCTCCACCACCCGGCTGCCCTCGATGGCGTAGAAGTTGGTGAGCTGCATCGGCCGGCCGTTCTCCAGCACCCGGAAGTCGTCCGCGGTGAGGCCGGTGACCGGCGCGCCGTCCTCGTCGGTCACGTAGACGTCCACGTTGACCACGTTGACGTCGACCGTGTCGATGAACAGCTCGTCGCGGGGAGACTCCTCCTGGGCTCCATCCCGAGCCCCCTCCTGGGCCCCATCCTGAGCCAGGGCCGCCGGCGGCGCCCCGAAGAGCGATCCGGCCAGGACCAGGGTCCCCACCAGGACCGGGACCAGAATCGCCACCGGGACCGGGGCGATCGCCCGGCCGGGCGGGCGGAGGTGCGTGGAACGGGCGATGCGGAGCAGGAAATCGTTCATGGGGGGCTCGATCCGGTTCGGAGTCTATACGGTCGCGCCGGCGGCCTCGAGATGCGCGGCCAGATGGCCGACGATCCGCTTGCCGTGGTCGCGGGAGTTCTCGATGAACAGGCGGTTGGTGAACCGGCCCGCCTGGAGCGTGCCGGCGATGTAGAGGCCGGGGACGTTCGACTCGCAGGTCTCCGGGTCGAACGCGGGGATGAAGCTCTCCGGGTCCACCTCGACCCCGGCCCGGCGCTGGAGGTCCACGTCCGGCAGGTAGCCGATCAGCACGTAGACGGCGTCGGCCGGGATGAAGGTCCGCCCGGTCGATCCGGGTGATCCGGTCGACCCGGTCGGGCCCTCGATCTCGACGCCCCGCGGGGACTCTCCGTCGCCGTCGCGGAAGGCCGTCACCCGGCTGTCGAAGCGGGCGTCGATCGAGCCTTCGGCGATCCGGTTGTCGATGTCCGGCCGGATCCAGTACTTGACGCTCGGCTTGAGCTCGGCCCGCCGGTGGACCAGGGTCACCCGGGCGTCGTTGCGCCACAGGTCGAGGGCGGTCTTGGCCGCCGAGTTGCCGCCCCCGACGATCACCACCCGCTGGCCGAAGTGGGGGAAGGGCTCCACGTAGCGGCTGTGCACCCAGGGCAGGTCCTCCCCGTCCACGCCCAGCCGCTTCGGGTTCCAGAAGTAGCCGGTGGCGAGGGCCACGGCCCGGGCGCGGTGGGTCCGTTCCCCGTCCGCTCCGCCGGAGTCCGGCCGGGTGTGGACCACGAACCGGGCGCCGTCGCCGTCCGGCTCCGCGAGCGTCTCCACCCGCTCCACCGGCTCGTAGAGGGCGAGCGGCACGCCGTGGCGCTTGACCACCTCCCGGTAGTAGACCAGCGCCTGGCGCCGGTTCGGCTTGACGTCCGGGATGGTGAACGGAACGTCGGCGATCTCCAGGCGCTCGCGGGTGGTGAAGAAGACCAGGTCGGTGGGGTACGCCTGCAGGCTCGCGCACAGGGGGCCCTGGTCCACCAGGAGGGTCTTCAGGCCCCGCCGCACGGCCGCGGCGCCCACGGCGATCCCGGTCGGGCCGGCGCCGACCACCAGCAGGTCGAGGGCGGGGTCGCTCATCGCACGGTCTCCTCGTCCGGAGCCCGGTCCGCGTCGAACCGGAACAGGTGGTTCACCGGGCCGTGGCCGCTCCCCAGCGGAACCGCCGCCGCCATGGCCCCCTGGAGGTAGCGGATGCCGCCTTCGACCGCCCGCTCCAGCGGATCGCCCGCGGCCAGCCGCGCGGCGACGGCCGAGGACAGGGTGCACCCGGTGCCGTGGGTCGAGCGGGTCTCGATGCGCGGGTGCCGGAAGGTGCGGGCCGCCTCCTCGCCGGCCGCCGACGCGGGGGTCACCAGCAGGTCCACCACCTCGTCCTCCTCGCCGTGGCCCCCCTTGAGCAGCACCGCCGGTCCCCGGGCCGCCAGCACGCGGGCCGCCTCCAGGCGCTCCTGTCGCGCGGCCACCGGCAGACCGGTGAGCCGGGCAGCCTCGGGAAGGTTCGGGGTGACCAGGGTCGCCAGTGGCAGCAGCTCCTCCTCCAGGGCGGCCACGGCGTCGTCGGCCAGGAGCGGATCGCCGCTCTTGGCCACCATCACCGGGTCGAGCACGATCGGCGGCGCCTGGGGGGCACCGGGGGCCGCCCAGTGCCGCAGGCGGTCCGCCACGACGCGGACGATCGGTGCGCTCGCCAGCATGCCGATCTTCACCCCGTCCACGCCCAGGTCCTCGAACACCGCGTCGATCTGCGCGGCGACGATCTCCGGCGGGATCTCGTGGACGGCGGTCACGGCCCGGGTGTTCTGGGCGGTCACCGCCGTCAGCGCGCTCATGCCGTAGGCCCCGTGGGCGGCGAAGGTCTTGAGGTCGGCCTGGATGCCCGCCCCGCCACCGGAGTCGGATCCGGCGACGGTCAGCAACCTGGGGGGTACGGGGGCAGGCATCGATTCGGTCTCCGGTCCGGTCTCCACCCCACTGCAACACCCACCCTCCGAGGCCCAATTCCTGCCGCGCCGGCTGCCGGCGAGGCTCCGGCCCCGACCGACGAGAGTGACGAGAGCCGCGGCCTCCGGCCCACGGGAGCTCCGGGCGGTGGCGCCCCCGTCCTCTCAACCGTCACGAGCTCGGGCCCTGTGGATCCGGACCCGCCGCACCAGCAGCCCGACCGCCACCACCACCACCGCGGCGCTGATCATCTGCGCCACGGTCAGGCCGCCGAGGAAGCGGTCGTCCTTGGCGCGCAGGATCTCGACCAGGAACCGCTCGACGCCGAGCAGGGCCAGGACCGCCATGCACGGGACTCCGCTGGTGCGGACGCGCCGGAACAGCCACAGCCCGAAGACCCAGATGCCCAGGGCCGCCAGGGTCTCGTAGAGCTGGGTCGGGTGGACGGCGAGGAGCTGGGAGTCCGGGATGTGGGTGGGGACGTCGACCCCGAACTGATGGCGCAGCGCCCCGGCCGTCGAGGGCGGCGCCGCCCCCTCCGGGAAGACGACCCCCCAGGGCAGATCGGTCGGGACGCCGTAGTCGTCCCCCACCAGAAAGCAGCCCACCCTGCCGAGGGCGTAGCCGAGGGCCAGGGCCAGCCCCATGACGTCGAGGGTCGGCCAGGAGGGGAGCTTCCGGCGGCGCATGGTCCAGACGAGGGCGACCACCGCCAGCAGGAAGCCGCCGTACCAGACCAGCCCGGACCGGTCGAACAGCAGGTGCCAGTCCCGGTAGAGCGCGGCGTAGTACACCTTGGCCCCGACGATGCCGGCGAACCCGGCGGCGAAGACCAGGGCCACGGCGTCCTCTTCGTCCCCCGCGCCGAGGCGCCGCAGCCCCCAGCGGAGCTGGAAGTAGGCGCTGATGAACGCGACCACCAGCATCAGCCCGAACGAACTGATGACGAAGCTCCCGATGCGTAGGATCTCTGGATGCATGACGGATGGGATGACGGTGGGGCGACCAGCGGCCCGGCCGATCCTATCAGCGATCCGGATCGGCGCCCTGCCAGACATCGACCAGGGCCGAGGTCGTGACGAGTGAGTCCGGTTTTCCCGATCCGTCGAAGACGCCGCTCCGATCGATCTTGAGGATTCTCTGGATCACCCCCACAACCCCTCGATCCCCTTCCCGCCCTCCAGGGGGGAAGGGGACGCCCCCGCCCGGATCACCCCCACAACCCCTCGATCCCCTTCCCGCCGGAGCTCGCCTCGGCTCGGCTCTGATGCCCTCGCCGGTTGGGGCGCAGACTCCTAGTACAATCCCCCCGCATGGCAGCCGACGACACAACGCGCCGCCGCTACGGCGAGCTCGCCGAGCTCGTCCGCGATCCCGAGCGGTCCGGTCGCTGGCTGGTGCTGACCCACGACAACCCGGACCCGGACGCCATCACCTCCGCGGCCCTCCTCGGGCGGATCCTGCGCCACGCGTTCAAGCAGAAGGTGACCCTCGCCTACGGCGGCATCATCGGCCGGGCCGAAAACCGCGAGCTGGTCAAGGTGCTGGGCGTCAAGTTCAGCCACCTGCGCCACCTGAGCCTGCGCCAGTACCAGCGCTTCGCCCTGGTCGACGCCCAGCCGCGCACGGGCAACAGCCAGCTCCCGGAGGACACGGACCCCGAGCTGGTGTTCGACCACCACCCCGAGCGCGTCACCATCGAGAACGTCCCGTTCGTCGACATCCGGACCGGCTACGGCGCCACCGCCACCATCGTGGCCGAGTACCTGGAGGTGAGCGGCCTGCCGCTCCCCAGGTCCCTGGCGACGGCGGTGGTCTACGCCATCCGCTCCGAGACGCAGGAGTTCGGCCGCGAGTACACCCGGGAGGACAAGGCGGTCTACGACCGGCTGCTGCCGGACACCAACCGCCGGGCCCTGGCGCGGATCCAGAACGCCCGGCTGCCGGTGTCCTACTTCCGGAACCTCCACGAGGCGCTGGAGAACCTGGAGGCGGTCGACACCCTGGTGGTCAGCCACCTGGGCGAGATCGACCAGCCCGACATCGTGCCGGAGATCGCCGACCTGCTGCTGCGCATGGAGGGCAAGACCTGGTCCTTGTGCACCGGCCGGTACCAGGACCGGATCTACCTCTCCATCCGCACGACCAACCCCCGGGCCGACGCCGGGGCGCTCATGCGCCGGCTGGTGGGCCGCCGCGGCAAGGGGGGCGGCCACGGCATGCTGGCCGGCGGCTGGATCCCCCTCGAGCGGGTCCCCGGCGGGGAGCCCAGGGCGCTCCAGAAGGTGCTCGCCCGGCGGCTCGCCCGCTCGCTCCGCAAGCGGGCGGACAAGCTGACGCCGCTCGAGCTCCAGGAGGGCTGGCGGCAGAACGACGCGGACCCGGGAACCGCGCGGTGAGGCGGCCATGGGGCGACTCCTGATCCGGATCCTGCTCGTGCTCGGCCTGGCCCTGGCCACCTGGGGCCTGGTGATCACCGTCCCGCCGCTGCTCGGCGCCGAGCCGGGCTACCTGGCCCGTTCGCTCTACCTGGTGATCGTCTGGGGCCTGATCTGGATCTCCTGCCTGGTGGTCCTGGTGCGGAGTTTCCGGTAGCCCCCCGTCCCCCGTGCCCGGGGACGAGCCCCGGGCCTACACCGGTGCAGCGAATCCGGCGGTCCGGGACGGCAGCGAGCGGTGACCCATGGAGCGGTCCGGGGGCTCCCGGCCGGAGGTGTCGGCGCCCCCGGGCCGGGAGCCCCCGGACCGCGACCCGCGAACCCCCCCGCGGGGGCGCCCACCCACC
>JASFUJ010000145.1:0-7029 GCA_050050355.1 Acidobacteriota bacterium | reverse complement strand
CCGGAGGTCTCTCCGCGGCCGGTGCGGACCGCGGGACGGGGGTGATCGGCGGGCAGCTCGAGCACCGTCGGCGCCCCGGCGAGGCGCCGGCGCCAGAAGGCGAGCTGGCGCTCCGCCAGCCCGCCGGCCAGCCGCTCCCGGTGCCACGCCGCGAAGTCCCGGTACTGGAGCGGCGGATCGTCCAGCGCCACCGGATCGCCGTGCGCCCGGCACCGGGCGACGGCCGCGAGCTCCCGGAACAGGATCCCCATCGACCAGCCGTCGAAGACGATGTGGTGCACCGCCAGGATCATCACGTGCCGGTCGGGAGCGGAGCGCAGCAGCGTGCAACGGAGCAGCGGCGGAACCTCGAGTCGGAAGCGCCAGCCCGCCTCGGCCTCGGCCAGCGCCCGCAGCTCCCGCCGCCGCCGGGGCGCCGGCAGCGCCGACAGGTCGACCACCGGGACCGGCACCGGCCCCGGTGGCGCGACGGCCGCCCGGACCTCCCCGTCGCGGTGGACGAAGTGGGTCCGCAGGGCCTCGTGCCGCCGGGCGACCGCCGTCAGGCCGGCTCCGAGGGCCGCCCGCTCCGGCGGTCCGTCGAGCTCCAGGACCACCGACTCGGTGTAGACGGGGCGCTCCGGGTCCCAGTGGTCGTCGAACCAGAGCCACTCCTGGGAGGGGGACAGGGGCGCCGGCCCGGCATCCCGGGGCCGCGGCCGGGGACCGGGCTCCCGGTCGCGCTGGAGCGCCTTGCGGAGACGCTCCTCCAGGCGGGCGCGCGCCTCGGGGGGAAGCGAGGCGAGTCTCCGGCCGGCACCGCTCATCCGGTCCTCCGCGAGCCCTTCCGGTGCGCCCGGGCTCGATCCGGAGCCGGCGCCAGCGGATCGAGGCGGATCTCTTCCAGGTCCTTCCGGACCCGGGCGCAGAGCTCCGCGCCCTCGAACACCGCCCCGCCGTCGCGGGCTCCGGGCGCCGCCCGGCCTGCGCTCTCCCGGCTCCCGGGCTCCAGGCTCGCGGTGTAGGGGTCGAACCCCTCCCCCGGCGGGGCGAGATCGAGCGCCCCGGCGGCCAGGCGCACGAGCTCGACGGCCACGGCTTCGAGCAGCCGCCGGTTGTCCCCGATCCTGCGGGCCAGCTCCGGCGGCTCCGACGGCCGGTCCAGGTTCCAGTGGAGCTCCCGGAGGAAGCCCAGGTCCATGATGTCGATGAAGACCGGCCGCCGGGGGGCCCGGTCCCGCCGGTCCCAGAGCCGGAAGAGCTCCTGCATCCGGGCGTTGAGGTGATTGACCCGCTGCAGCTCCTCGCGCACCGCCGCCATCAGCTCCAGGTCGCAGAGGCGCCGGTTGAAGAAGACCAGGATCAGGAACCCCCAGTAGACCACCGAATCCCAGACCACCTTGGCGGTCATCACCTGGGCGTTGCCCATGACCGGGTAGAGGTCCCGGTAGTGGACCATGAGCGATTCGAAGGTGTTGAGGTAGAAGCGGTCGTAGGCCTCCGCGCGCTCCCGGATCGCCTCGCCCTCCAGGTCGCGGACCACCAGGTCGGCCACCAGGGTGTTGGCCAGGCCGATGAAGTCGGTCCCGGGCGAGTAGAGCGGGTCCGAGAACACCCCCGCCTCCCCGACGAGGCACCAGCGCTCCCCCGCGAAGACCCGCTCGCAACCGTAGGTGTAGCGGCGCAGCCCGCGGAAGTCCCGGAGCGCGTTCCGGCGGGCTTCCACCGCGGCGGCGCACTGGGGCTCGTGGCGGGCGAGCCAGGCGAGGGCCCGGTCGAAGGTGTTCATCTCGCCGAGCGGGTGGAGGGTCTCGTCGGCGACGATCCCCACGCTGGTGCCGCCCGAGGCCAGCGGGATGAGCCAGACCCAGTACCCCCGGCCCATCAGGTGGTTGGTGCTCAGCCGCCGTAGCCCCGGCGGCACCGCCGCCCGCCACCGGGGATCCTCGGACCAGCCGTCCGGGTCGATCGCGGCGTCGAGCCGGAACCAGACCGCGTGGGCCCGGTGGCTCTCGGTCCGGCCGAGCCGGAGCCGGCGCTGGAGCAGCCGGGCGCGCCCGCTGGCGTCCACCAGCCAGCGCCCCCGGAGCGTCGTCTCCACGCCGCCGGCGTCGAACGTCACCCGGTGCCGGTCCGCGCCCGGCTCCAGGCGCCGCACCCTGGCTCCGTCGAGGAACCGGACGCCGTGCGCGGTCAGGCGCTCCCGCAGGTGGTTCTCGATCCGCCCCCGGTCGAGCTGATGGCTCGGCACCGGCGGCAGGAAGGTGGCGCCGAACTCCACCCGCTCCGCGACGTCCCGGTTTCCCCGGCCGTCGAAGAAGTACCGCAGGCCCGCCTTGGGGAGCTGGTGCTCCTCCAGGTGCCCGCCCAGGCCCAGCACCTCCCGCAGGTAGAAGGCGCCGAGCTCGACGGTCGACTCCCCCACCTTGTGGGCCGCCTCCGGCAGCGGGCCGGCCTCCCGGTCGAGCACCACCACGTCGGTGCCGGGCCGCTCCCGGACGATCTGGAGCGCCAGGGTCGCGCCGGCGAGACCCCCGCCCACGATGATCACGTCGTGGGCGTCCCCGCCGGCCTCCCCGGCCGCCGCCCCCCCGGTCGCCGGCAGGTCCCGCCCGGCGGTGCCCGCGCGCCGGCGCAGGCGGCGCTCGAGGAGCTCCCGCCGCTCCCGCGGGAGCGAGGCGACCCGGCGCCGCAGCTCGTCCCGCCGCCGATCGCCTCGGCGCCGATCGCTCACTCCCCGACCTCCAGGTCTTCGGGCGCCGCCGCCTCGAACGATTCGAGCTCCTCCAGGAGGTCCGCGAACCGCTCGTCCTCCTCGAGCCCCGCCGAGAGCTTCTCGGCCAGCCCCGCCACCGATCCCGAGAACAGGTCCACCACGGGGATCGTCAACCCGAGCCGGGACTCCACCGAGTTCTTGAGCTCCACCGCCATCACCGATTCCATGCCCAGGGTGGTGAGGGGCTTCGCCGGATCGATCCGGGCCGGATCCGTCCGCAGCACCCGTGCGGTGGCGCGGAGGAGCTCCTCCTGGAGGAGGGCCCGGCGCTCGTCCGGCGGCGCCAGCAGGAGCTCGAGGAGGCCGGAGGTCTCCGGCTCGCCGTCCGCGTCCCCGGCGCCGCCCCCGGGGCCAGATGCCCCGGGAGCTCGGCCCGCGGCCGCCAGGTCAGCCACCAGGGGGAGGCCGGCCATCGCCGTCCAGTCGGCGTCGGTGGCGGTCACCTGGGCCGGCCCGCTCTCGAAGATCCGCTCCAGGGCTTCGATGCCCCGGGCGGGGGTGAACGGCTCCATCCCGGACGCGGTGGCCGCCCCCTCCGCCTGCTCGCGGGCGAAGCCGCCGATCTCCGCCCAGGGCCCCCAGTCGATGCTGGTGGCCGGCAGGCCGAGCCCCCGGCGGTGGTGGGCCAGCCCGTCGAGGTAGGCGTTGGCCGCCGCGTGGTTGGCCTGGCCCAGGTGCCCCAGCACCGAGGCGACCGAGGCGTAGAGCAGGAAGAAGTCGAGCTCGAGCCCGGCGGTCAGGTGGTGGAGGAACCAGGCCGCGTGGGCCTTGGGGCGGAACACGGCCTCGAAGTCGCCGGCCTCCATGCGCACCAGGAGCCGGTCCCGCAGCACGCCGGCCGAGTGGACCACCCCGCGGATCGGCGGCAGGCACTCGCGCCGGTGCCGCTCGAGGAGCGCGCCGAGGGCGTCCTCGTCGCCGACGTCGACGGAGGCCACGTGGACCGCGGCCCCCATCGCCTCCAGCTCCCGCACCGCGGCGATCCGCCGCCCGGCGGCCGAGCCCTCCTCCACCGAGGCCCACTCCCGCCGCTCGGGGAGCGGCGTCCGGCCCACCAGCACCAGCCGCCGGGCCCCCCGGCGCACCATCCACCGGGCGGTCTCCAGGCCGAGGCCGGCGAGCCCGCCGGTGATCAGGTAGCTGGCGTCCCGGCGGAACCCCACCGGTAGCGGCGGCCCGGACGGCCGCCAGCGGACCAGGCGGGCCTCGTGGCGGCGACCGCCGAAGAAGGCGACCTCCCGGCCCGACCGGGTCGACCCGGTCGATCCGGTCGGGCCGGTCGACCCCTCGCGCACCAGCTCGTCCCGGAGCCGGTTCGCCGCCAGGGTGGGCTGCGGCGTGTCCAGCTCCACCAGCCCGCCCCAGTGCTCCGGGTGCTCGTGGGCGATGCTGCGGCCCAGCCCCCAGAGCGCCGTCCCGGCGGGCGAGGCCATCTCCGGGCGCCCGTCCACCGGTTGCGCTCCGTGGGTCACGAGCCAGAGCCGGCTGGGTCGCGCCTCCGCCTCCGGCGACCCGGTCAGGGCCTGGAGCATGGCCGTCACCTCCGCGCACAGCTCCGCCGCGACGTCGGGCCCGGCCGGCCGGTCGAGCGATCCCAGGTGCACCAGCCGGCGGGGGCCGCTCCCCGCGCCGAGCACCTCGGCGAACAGGCGCTCGTAGGCCTCCCGGGTCGGCGCCTCGAGGGTGAAGTCGGCGCCCTCCCCGCCGCCGCCATCCGCTCCCCCGGCACCCCGGCGGATCCGGATCGCGGTGCCTCCGGCGCGCTCCACCTGATCCGCCAGCTCCCCTCCCACGCCGTCCCCATCGGTGAAGAGCAGCCAGGTGTCGGGGCCGTCGTTCCCGTCGTGGGGTGGCGGGTCGGCGGGAACCCAATCCACCCGGTAAAGGTCGTCCTCCACCGGGCGCCGAGCCCGTCCGGCCGCCGCCTCGAGACGGCGCAGGCTCACCCCCTCCAGCTCCGCCACGGGCTGGCCGTCCGGGTCGAACAGGCGCACGTCCGCCACCAGGGTGTCGAGTCCCGGGCGCGATCCGGGCGCCAGGCGGGCGTGGCACCAGCCGCGCGGGCCGGGGGGCCGGAACCGGCGCAGCCGGCCGATCTTCCAGGGCAGATAGGTCTCCCGGTCCTGCTCGTCGCCGGAGGGCGGCAGGGCCGCCGCGATGCCGTGGAGGCAGGCGTCCAGCAGGACCGGGTGGAGCCGGTAGGAGCCGAGCTCGGACGCCACCCGGGGGTCGAGCTCGAGCTCGGCCAGCGACTCCGACGCGCCCCGCCACAGGCTCCGCACCGCCTGGAACGCCGGACCGTGCTCGAGCCCCCGGGCGCGCATCGACGCGTAGAGCTCTCCGGCGGGCACCGGCTCGGCGCAGCGCTCCCGGAGGCCGTCGAGCCCGGCGGGGGCGAGCGGCTCCGGTCCGTCGGTCCCACCGGCGGTCCGGAGCACGCCCCGGGCGTGGAGGGTCCAGGCTCCGGAGGCTCCGTCGGGCGCGGCCGGCCCCTCACCGTCCGCCTCCAGGTCGCGGGAGTAGATCTCGAAGATCTCCTCGCCCCGCCGGGAGGGCTCGGCGACGAGCTGGATCCGCCGGGGCTCGCCCTCCGCCAGGAGCAGCCCACGCTCGAAGCACACCTCCTCGACGCCGAGCGCCGGGGCGCCCCCGGCGGTGCCCGCCGCCAGCGCCATCTCCAGGTACGCCGCCCCCGGGAAGACCACCTGCCCCTGCACCCGGTGCTCCCTCAGGTAGTGGAGGCTCCGGGCTTCGAGCTCGGTCTGCCACAGCCGGGGATCGCCGGGGCGGGCCGGCTCCACACCGTCGCCCAGCAGGGGATGGGCCCCGCTCCGCCGTCCGCCCGGGCCGGTCGCGCCCCCCGGGAGCTGGTCCAGCCAGTGGCGCCGGCGCCGCCACGGGTAGGTGGGCAGGGCGACGCAGCGGCTCTCCCCGGGGTGGAGCCGGCGCCAGTCCAGCCGCACGCCCTGGACGTGGAGCCCGCCGAGGCCCATCAGGAGCGAGCGCCGCGCGTCGTCCCCCTCGCGCAGCGAGGCCACCGGGAAGCCCTCGGCCCCGAGATCCAGGAGGCTCTGGCGGATCGCGCCCGCCAGCACCGGCTCCGGCCCCGCCTCGAGGAACACCGGCGGGCCCTGTCGGATCAGCTCGGCCACCACCTCGGCCAGGCGGAAGGGCTGCCGGAGGTTGCGGGCCCAGTACGCGGCGTCGAGCCGCTCCCCCGGGAGCTCCTCGGCGTCGACGGTGGAGTGGAAGGGCAACCGCGCCGGCCCTGGAGAGAGCCCCGCCAGGAGCTCTTCCAGCTCGCCGATCAGGGGGTCCATCTGGGGGCTGTGGGCGGCGGCGTCGACGTTGGCGAGCAGGCGGCAGAAGACCTCGTCGGCCTCGAGCTCGCCGAGGAGCTCGTCCAGGGCGGCCGGCTCCCCGGAGACGATCGACGTCCGCGGCGCCGTGTGCCCGGCGATCCCGAGGCTCTCCTCCCGTCCGGCGAGCCGCTCGCGGACCGCCTCGGGGGCCAGCCCCACGGCCGCGGACGCCCCCTGCCCCGCCACGCGGCGGAGGAGCCGGCTCCGGTGGTGGATCACCGCGACGGCGTCGTCGAGGCTCAACGCCCCGGCCACGTGCGCCGCCGCCACCTCGCCCAGGCTCTGGCCGACGACCCGGTCCGGCTCGACCCCGCGGGAGCGCCACAGCGCCGCCAGACCCACCTGGACGGCGAAGAGCGACGGCTGGACCACGTCGATGTCGTCCCGGCACTCCCCGTCCCCTTCCCCGCGGAGCTGCTCGAGCAGGGACCAGCCGGCCAGCTCCCGAAGGCGTTCGTCGCAGGCGTCGATCACCTCCCGGAACGACGGCTCGGTGTCGAGAAGCGCCCGCCCCATGCCGTGCCAGTGGGCCCCCTGGCCGGAGAAGGCGAAGACGACCTCCGGGGCGCCCCGGTCGCGGGACGGCGAGGTCCCCCGGACCCAGCCGAGCTGGTCGTCCTCACCGCGGAGGAACCCGGCCAGGTGGGCCTCCAGCTCCTCCCGGGACGGCGCCGCCACCGCCAGGCGGTGGCCCAGGTGGGTCCGGCGGACGGCGGCGGTGGACAGCAGGTCTTGGAGCGGGATCTCGGCCCCCCGGCCCGCCAGAAAGTCGATCCAGGCGGCGGCCAGATCCTCCAGCGCCTCCGGCTCCGCCGCGGACAGGGTCAGGAGCGGCGTCCGTGCGGCGTCGACCCGGTCGGGGTCGGCCTCCGCACCTCCGGACGCGGGGCGCTCGGGGGGAGGCGCCTCCTG
>JASFUJ010000144.1:0-7046 GCA_050050355.1 Acidobacteriota bacterium | reverse complement strand
ACGGCGAACGCCCGGTAGACCTCGGTGGCGGGGGCGGGGCGCGGGCCGGCCGCCAGGCGGAGCGCCCGCTCGTCGCTCTCCTCCACCCGGGCGAAGCGCCAGCTCTTGGTCTCTCCGGTCGCTTCCTCCCAGGCCACCACCTCGCCGGGGCCGAGATCGTGGGGCTTCTCGAACGTCACCACGTCCGGGCCGTTCATCCGCGGGCGGCGGAGGAAGCCCGCCTTCACGTGGAGCGACGTCTCCCCCTCGGTCCAGTGGTGCCACTCCTGCTGGAACGGGGCGTCCCGCAGGAAGACGGCGCGGGTGAGCGGGTCCACCCGCTCCACCGTCACCACCACCGCCTCCGCGGTGCCGGGGTCGCGCACCACCAGGCCCAGGTCGACGGCCGAGATCTTCGATTTCTCCGGGGCGATCCACGGGGACGACGCGACGCGTGGAGCCGCCGGTACCGGGAGCGGCCGGAGTGGCTGGAGCGACCGGGTCGACCGGATCGACCGGATCGACCGGATGGGGGACCGGAGCGAGCGGGGCGAGAGGAGGCGCGGGGTCTCCTGGGGGCCGCCCTCGTCGTCACCGCCGGCGTCGGCGACCAGCTCGCGTAGGCGCGCCGCCTCGAACACCGGCTGGTCCAGGACGATCTCCACCTGGCGCAGGGTCTCCTGGAGCCGCTCCATCTCCCCCGAGGAGTGGCCGGTGCGGAGCGCCAGCCGGCCGGCGTCCTCGGCCACCAGCTCCGCCAGCGTCCGGTCGAGCAGGGGGGCGAGCTCCGTCGCGCTCCACGAGACGTCGAGCAGCACGTCCGCCTTGCCCTTGAATTCCCGCAGCCGGAGGCGGAGGACCTGGGCCGGATGCCGCGGCCGCGCGGGCAGACGGAAGGCCAGTGGGGCGAGCTTCTCCGGCGCCAGGCGGCGGAAGTCCCGGATCCGGAACCGGGCCGTCGGGTCGCCGCTCTCGAGCTGGAGCAGCCGGTCGAGCCAGCGGGCGTAGACCGGACCGACCCCCTGGAGGTCGAGGCAGGGCCGGGAGCCCAAGGGCGAGGGCCCCGCCGTGTCGTCCTCGAAGGCCGCCCTGGCGAAGGTGCGCGGCGAGCGGTTCCAGCCGGCCGGGCGGAGGGCGTCGAGCGCCGGATCGACCTCCAGGTCCTCCAGGGTCTCGAAGAGCACCGGGGCGCCGCCGTCGGGCGGCGTGTGCTGCACCTGGAAGCCCTCGTCCACCGTGCCCTCCTCCCCCCGGGTCGTCAGCACCAGGCGGGTGGTGGCGGACGCCGGCGGCGCCGGGCTGTAGTCCAGCATCTCCACCAGGCGGCGCACGTCGTCCCACTGGTCGGCAGTCCCCAGGTAGCCCTCGTTGGCGTAGACGTCCAGGTGCTCGGTGAGCACGTGGCAGGCGCGGGCGAGGGCGCGGGCGATCTCCCACCCCCAGTCGCCCCGTTCGCGCCGGTACTGCTCGAGCAGGCGCGCCAGCCGGTCGCTGCCGGACTCACTCGCGAGATCCTCGGGGACGCCGGTGCCGAGGGCGTCCCAGCGGCCGGGGAAGCGGTCGGCGAGGGCCTGCCGCAGCACCTCCAGGTAGGTGGCCGCGTTGCCGTCCACGTAGCGGAAGCGGGAGAGCCCGGCACGGTTCCAGCGGGTGAGATCGCTCATCCCTTGAGCCCTCCGTGCAGGGTGACGCGGTAGTAGCCGCGCTCGGGCTTCGCCGGGTCGTTGTCGCACACCGCCAGCTCCAGGCCCTCGAGCTCCAGGACGCCGCTCGCCGTCTGGTCGGCGAACTGGCTGCCCAGGCGCTTGAAGCGGTCCAGGCAGGCGCTCTCGACGCCGCCCAGGCCCATCAGGGTCTGGATCAGGTCGCCGGCGTGGAGGTCCTCGCCGAAGGCCAGCCGTCCGGGCTCGAAGAAGCCGCCGGGACCGGTGCCCAGGGCCTGGTGGACCGCGTGGCGCACCTCGGAGCGGTAGAAGTTGCCCGCCACCCGCAGGGAGACCGAGAAGGTCACGGGCACCGGCACGGCGTTCTCCAGCACCACCTCCTGCCCCACCATGCGGTAGGCCTCGAGATAGGGCCGCAGCACGGCGCGGATGCTCGGCGGCGGCGAGCCGTCCAGAGGAGGCAGGGGCAGGCCCTGCTCCCGGTGGAGCTCCTCGATCAGCTCCCGGACCTCGCTCGGGTACGGTCGCGGCCGGCGGGTCGTCTCGCCCTCGGGAGTGGTCACCTCCTCGCCGTCCAGGTGCCGGTTGCCCCAGGCCACCACGGCCACCCTCACGGTCTCCCACGACCCGGTCCAGCCGCTCCGGGCGTGGGCCCGCAGCACCAGGGGGTGCTCCTCCAGGCGCCGCGCGTGGTCGTCCACCGTCACCATCCGGTGCTGTTCGTGGATGGAGCGCGGCCCCTCGCGGCGGGCCTCCTCCATGAAGTGGGGGTTGCGGAGCCAGAAACCCTCGAGGCGCTCGGCGGTCGTCTCTCCGCTCTCGACCGCGGCCGGGGAGATCCGGCCTCGGGCGAGGGCGAGCTGCACGGCGTCGTAGCCGATGAGGTCGAGCAGCCGACGGACCGACTCCGGCCGCCGCGCGGTCTCCAGGTAGGCCTCGGCGGCCACCCGGTCGAGCATGTCGGAGAGCTGGTCCAGCACCGTGGCCAGCACCTCCACCAGCACCACTTCCATGTCCGCCGGAGTCCACCGGGTGCGCTCCGGGAAGCGGGCCGCCAGCTCCTGCAGCATGGTCAGGCGGAAGCCGTCGTAGTCCCGCGTGAGCCAGTCGAAGTCGTCGCCCACGTCGGGCAGGGGCGGCGGCAGCTCGATCCGCCGCTCCCCGCAGTCGGGGCAGGTGCCCTCGAAGCGCAGCTCCGGGGCTTCGAGCTCAGCCATTGGACCCTCCTCCGGAGCCCACCGGGATCTCGTGCTGCTCGGAGTGGCCGAGGGTCGCCAGGGTGTAGGAGATCAGCACCCGCAGGGTCTCCCCCTCGCCCGCCACCTCCACCTCCAGGGTGCGGGGGTCCACCTCCCCCTGGAGGGCGTCGGCGAGCGAGGCCATCAGCCGCTTGCGGGTCACCTCCCAGAGGGCGGAGGTGTTGGGCTCGAAGACCAGGCTGCGGATGCCGGCCCCGAATTCGGGGCGGAAGACCCGTTCGCCCGGATTGGTGAACAGCACCTGCTCGATCTGCTCGCGCACGTGGAGCGTCCGGCCGCTCCGGCGCGGGCCGTCGGCGTCCACCCGGAAGGGGAAGCTCAGATAGACGGGAGCGGTGAGCTGGGCCATGGGATCCTCCTCAGGCTCGGCGCGGATTCATGAGGTGGTCACCTTCTGCGACAGCAGGGTGGGCATCGGCGGTGGCACGGGCGGGCCGGTGGGGCCCATGGGATGGGGATGGGTGTGGCTGGCGAAGGCCTGGAGGAAGCTCTGGCCCTTGATCAGGGGTTCGCCGCCCTCGCCGGCGAGCATCACCTGGCTCCCCTTGACCACGATCTTCTGGCCCTCGACGGTGACGCCGGCGCCGGCCATCTCGATCGTGTTGCCGTTGGCGTCCTCGATCGTGGTCCCCGAGGAGGTCATCTTCACCGAGTTGCCGTTGGCGTCCTCGATGGTGATCTCGCCGGCCTCGGCGTCGAGGGTCACCGCGTTGCCGCCGGCGTCGGTGAGGGCCACCGTGCCCGCGGAGTCGATCTCCAGGTCGGTGCCCGCCGGGTGGTGGACCAGCAGCTTCTCCTCGCCGTCGGCGTCGTCGAGCTGGACCAGGTGGCCGCTCGGCGTCTTGAGCAGCCGCGTCGTCGGCTCGTCCTTCGCCGCCTCGGCGGGCGGATCGCCCTGGGCCTGCCAGAAGGTGCCGGTCCAGATGGGCCGGGACAGGGCGCCCTCCTCGAACTCCACCCACACCTGGGCGTCCACCTCGGGCACCAGGAAGAGGCCCTGGTCGGCGAGCCCGCCGAAGGGCAGGCAGGGCAGGGCCCAGCCGGTGACCGCGTCGCCCAGCAGCGACGGGACCTTGAGCTTCAACCGGCCCCGCTGCTCCGGGTCGGCGTTGTCGGCCACGAAGCCCCGGTACTTGCCGTAGTACTTGCTCCGCACCTCCTGGGCGAGCTGGGTCAGCAGCTCTTCCATCGTTGCCTCCTCGCTCTCACAGCACCCCTCCCAGCACGCCGCCGCCGCCCGGCAGGTTGTCGCCGTAGGCGTTGCGCAGCAGCTCGAAGGTCTGGCGGTATCCGTCCATGGTGAAGCGGTGCGTCACCTTGTCCACGTAGTAGGTTCCCGCGAGCCAGGATCCGACCCCGTCGACCCCCACCGGCTCGCCGACCCGGAGCACGTGACCGTAGAGGCTGCCGTCGAGCTCCCCCTCGGCGTGCACCCGCATGGCCAGCTCGTTGGCCCTGGCGCGGGCGCGGGCGGCCAGCTCCGGCTCGGAGAGCCCGCCGTGGCGGCGGAGCCGCCAGACGAAGTCTCCGAGACCGGATCCGGAGCTGTCCGCCGTCTCGGTACCCATCAGCGGCAGGTCGGGGTCCACCACCTGCTCCACCCGCTCGGCCCCCTGTTCGGCGGCGGTGTCGAAGGCCACCCGGTCCGCCTGGTGGCCGTCGGAGCGCACCGAGAAGCGGTAGCAGTGGGTGTCGCGCCCGGCGTAGACCAGGATGTTGGCCTGGGGGTCGGCGTCCAGGCGCATGTCCCCGAAGTAGACCGTCCCCTCCCGGAAGATCAGCTCGTAGCCGTTGGCCTCGGCCCGGCGGCGCAGGAAGCAGACGTCGGTGCCGTCCTGGTTGACCACCAGCCCGGAGAGCCCGGGGCCGCTGTCCGGCTCCAGGGTCAGGCCGTGGTTGGAGACGATGGTGCGGACGATCGTGGCGTCGTCGGTTGGAGCATCGGCTCCCCAGACGATGCGCACGTGCTCCCGGTCGAGGGCCAACGACTCGTCCTGGCACTCGACGGTCACCGTGGTCTCCCCGGGCTCCTCCGGATAGTCGGCGGAGACCTCCCGGACGTAGCCCCGCATCACCTCTTCGGTGTCGCTGCCGAAGGCCGCTTCGATGACGATCGTCTTCCACGGGGCCAGGATCCCGGCGTCCTGCACCGACCATTCGCCGTGCTCGTCGCGGCGGCTCTCGAACCGCAGGGTGGCCGCGGCCGCGCGGTCCCGGGCGCTCTCCACGGTCAGCTCGACCAGGAACGGGTAGAGCTCGGTGATCTCCTCGCCGTCCACCGTGATCAGGCACTCGGCCGGTTCGCGCCGCGCACCGCTGAGCAGATCCAGGACCATCTCCGGCTCCTACTCCCGCGCCCGCGGGATGACGATCGTCCGGCCCACCATGGACTCCATCGACTCCATCGGGTCCATCGGGTCCGCGGAGGCCTCTCCGTCCGCCGGGTCGAGCACCGCGTCGCCGCCGTAGAGGATCTCCGGGTTGGCGTCGAGGATGCGCCACCACAGACGGCCGTCGTTGTAGTAGTGGCGCGCCAGCAGGTCGAGCCGGTCGCCGGAGCGCACGGTGTGCTCGATCACCCCGGTGGCCGCGCCGATCTCTCGGGGCCGGACGCCCGGGAACGCCTCCGTCGCGCCCTCCGCCGGGGCGAACGACCGGGCCTTCTCGTAGCGGGAACCTCTGCGAAACATCAGATCGACGCTCCGAAGGACAGGGAGATGGAGCCGGACACGGTCTGGGCGGTGTTGAGCGCCGCGAAGGCGATCTGGCGCACCGTCTCCACCTGGTAGAAGGGGTTGTTCCCCTCGATGACCTGCATGGTCAGCGTGGCTTCCGCCCGGTAGGGGAACAGCGAGGGCAGGTGGGCCTTCTCCTCGACCCGGACGCCGGTGAGGAAGACCGGCAGGATGTGCAGCCCCCAGACGAACAGCAGCACCGACGCCGACTCGTCCCGCTGGAACGCCCGCTCCCCCCCCTGGCCGAGGCTGGCCAGGAGCTGGACACCGCCGGGGCCCTGGGACTTGGGCTCGAGCATGGTCCGCAGGGTGTCCAGCTCCGGCTGCACGCCGAGGGAGCCGGCGATGGCGTCGCCCTGGTCCATGCGGTCGGTGGCGTCCAGCAGGATGGTGAGGCTGAACGACTCCGGCTGGACCGAGACCCCCTGGGAGGCGCGCGGCGTCTCGGTGGGCAGGACGAAGTCGTAGCCGCCGCGGGTGCCGGGGGCGTTCCCGGTGCGCACGGTGACGGTCCGGTTGCGGGTGAGGGTCTGGGGGTTGAACTCGAACACCAGCGCCAGTGGCGGCAAGGACAGCGCGTACTCGACGAGCACCCCGCGGGTGAGGTTGATCATGGCCGGTCTCCTCCGTTCCCGGGGGCCGGGTCCGTCAGGCTCCGGTGCACGGCCTCCGCGATCCGCCGGGCGAGGCGTCCGTCGTCGAGGTCGGCGGCCGGAGCCGTGTCCAGCGTCAGGGGCGGCACGGCGAGCCGGTCCAGCCGCCGGGAGGCCGGCACCCGAGCGGGATCGAGCGGCAGCCGGGCCAGCTCCTCGATCACGCGGCGCGCCACGGCGTGCGCCCGGTCCTCGAGGCCCGGGGGCAGGGTGAGCTTCAGGCGGTCGATGGTGATCACGGTGCCGCTCCCTTCGTTCCCTGCGGGAGATGGGGTCCCAGCGGGCCCAGGTCGGCGATCGACAGGTCCCGGCCCTCCTTGCCCAGCTCCCGCCAGACGGCCAGGGTCACCTCCGCCAGCCCCAGGGAACCGCCGGCGTCGGCGGCCAGGAAGGCGGCGTGGAGGGCCGCGTTGCGGATCTCCCCGCCGGTGAGGTTCACGGCCGCTCCGAGGAAGGTGGTGTCCAGGTCCGGCGCCCGCGGCGCCCGCGGCGGCAGCAGGCGCTCCCACAGGAGCGCCCGGGCCCGGGCATCGGGGCGCGGGAAGTCCACCACCACCTGAAACCGGCGGGCGAAGGCGGGGTCCAGGTTGCTCCGCAGGTTGGTGGTGAGGATGCAGGGACCCCGGTGAGACTCGATCCGCGCCAGCAGGTGGCTGACCTCCATGTTGGCGTACCGGTCGCGGGCCTCCCGCACCTCGCCGCGCTTGGAGAAGAGGCTGTCCGCCTCGTCGAACTGGAGCACCATCGGGCGGCCGT
>JASFUJ010000143.1:0-7060 GCA_050050355.1 Acidobacteriota bacterium | reverse complement strand
CCGCCCGCGGACGTCGCGAGTCGGGCGCAGGAAGCGATCGAGCATCTGGCCGCCGGGCGGGCGGAGAGCGCCGTCGAGCTGCTGGAGCCCCTGCGGGACACCGCCGACGCCACTCCGCGCCTCCTGGCCCTGCTCGGAACGGCCTATCTGGAGGCCGGCCGCGCCGAGGACGCCCTGTCGGTCCTCGCCCCCCTCGCGGACGCCGCGGATGCGGACCCGGCGGTGCTCTACAACGCGGGCCGTGCCGCGTTCGCCGCGGGCGACGCCGAGCGCGCGGAGGGCTACCTCGAGCGCTCGGTCGAGCTCCAGCCGGGAACGCCCGCGTCCCGGGAGCTCGGGCTCCAGCGCGGCCGTGAAGGGCGGATGCGGGAGGCCTACCGGCTGCTCCGGCCGTGGGTCACGGCCAACCCCGGCGACACCGAAGCCCGGCTCGCGGCGGCGATGGCGGCGATCCAGATCGAGCGGGTACCGGACGCGGAGCGCTTCCTGGAGGGGCTCTCCACGGACTCCCCGCGGGTGCGGCTGCTGTCGGCCCAGCTCCGCCTGATGCAGGGCGATCCCCGGGGCGCGCTGGCGATCCTGGCGCCGGTGCTGAGCGACCCGCCCTCGGAGATGGAGATGGACATCCGGCGCGCCGCGGCCGAGGCCCACCTGGCCGTCGGCCAGGCGGAGCAGGCCATCGAGCTCCTGGAAGGCCGCGCCGAGGCCGACCCGGCCACCGCCCTCAAGCTGGCCCAGGCCCAGGACCAGATCGGCGAGCTGGAGTCCGCCCTGGCCACCATGAAACCGTTCGCCGACCGGTTGCTCGTGATCGCCCGCGAGACCGAGGGCCGGATGCAGGGCCGGGACCTGGCCGCCACCTTCGCCAGCGAGTACGGCCGCCTGCTGGTGACCGCGGGCCGGCACGAGGAGGCCCTGCCCCACCTGGAGCTGGCCACGCGCCTGGCCCCCGACGAGCGCCAGGCCTGGCAGTCCCTCGGTCAGAGCCTGGCCGCCGTCGGCCGGCGGGACGAGGCCACCGCGGCCCTGGAGCGCTTCCAGGAGCTGGCCGAATCCGCAGGCCCGGCCACCGCCGGCGCCCGGCGGCGGGCGCGGGACACCCAGGACCCCACCGGCCGCGAGGTGCGCCGGGCGCAGGAGCTCCTGACGGAGGATCAGGGGGAGCAGGCGCTCACGGTGATCCGGGAAGAGAAGAAGCTGACCCCCGACGACATCCGCACCTGGCTCATGGAGGCCCGGATCCTGCTGTTCGAAGAGCGCGTGGGAGAGGCGCTGGAGGTCGCCGAAGAGACGGTCCGCCGCTTCCCCGAGTACGTGGACGCCTACTACCAGCGGGGCACGGTCCACCTGGCCCTCGAGCACTTCGAGGAGGCGGAGGAGGACCTGCGGCGCGCCCTGGACCTGGACCCGGACCACGTGCCGAGCATGAACGACCTGGCGGTGCTGCTCATCGTCCGCGACCGGGAGGCCGAGGCCAGGCGCCTTCTCGAACGGGTCCTCGAGCTGCGTCCCGAAGATCCCCGGGCGCAGGAGACGCTCCAGAACCTGCAGGCCGCCGACTCCGGCTGAGGCCGGGCCGGCGCCCGCACCGTCAGCGCACGACGACGATCCGCCGGCGCACCGGCAGATCGATCAGGGCGCGGCGGGCCCCGTCGGGCCAGCGGATGGTGAGCCGTTCGATCCGCTCGGCGCCGGCGACGCCGAAGTGGACCGTGAGCGGGCTCTGGGAGGCGTAGGACGACGCCGTCCGCACCTCGCGAACCTGGCGCCGCGGCGGCGCGCCCTCCCCTCCATCCCCCGTCTCCAGCTCGACCCGCGCACCGACGGCCCGGCGGTCGCTCCCGTCCTGGCGCAGGTCGACCAGCAGCCAGCCGCCCGCCGCGGAGCCGGCCAGGTTCCGGTACACCTCCGCCACGTCGTTCGAGTTGACGATCACCAGATCCTCGTCGCCGTCCCCGTCAAGATCCCCCGCGGCCAGGCCCCGGCTCGCCCGCACCGCGTCCATCCCGTGGTCCGGAACCTCCCGGAACCTCCCGTTCCCCAGGTTCTCCAGGATCTGGTTCGGCTGGGCGTACCGGCTCCGGGCGTTGAACATGTCCGCGTTGTCGAGGATGTGTCCGTTGGCGACCGCCAGGTCCAGGTCGCCGTCGTGATCCAGGTCGGTCAGCTCCACGCCGAAGGCGAGCTTGTGGAGGGACGGCTCGGCGAGCCGCGCAGCGTAGCGCACGTCGGTGAACAGCCCCCCGCCGGCGTTGCGGTAGATGGTGTTCGACTCCAGCTCGAAGTTGGTGACCACCAGGTCGAGCAGACCATCGCCGTCGGCGTCCCCCAGGTCGACACCCATCCCCCCCTCGGCACGCCCCCGGTCGCTGTGGGCGGTCCCCGACAGGAGCGAGACGTCCTCGAAGGTCCCGTCCCCCCGGTTCCGGAACAGGAAGTTGGGGTCGGCGTCGTTCGCCACGTAGACGTCCGGCCAGCCGTCGTCGTCCAGGTCGCCCGCCACCACGCCGAGGCCCGCGCCGTCCGATGCGGCGAGACCGGCCTGCCGGGTGGCGTCCTCGAACGTGCCGTCCCCCCGGTTGCGGTAGAACCGGTCCGGGATCCCGTCGTAGGCCTCCGGGTGGCAGTAGCCCTGGATGTTCGCCTGCTCGTCGCCGCAGAACTTGTGGGTGTCCAGGGTGAAATCGACGTAGTTGACCACGTAGAGGTCCAGGTCGCCGTCCCGGTCCGGGTCGAAGAAGGTGGCCGAAGAGCTCCAGGACGGGTCCCCGACGCCCGCGGCCTCGGTGCGGTCCACGAAGGTCCCGTCCCCCCGGTTGACGTAGAGGCGGTTCTCGCCGAACGCCGTGAGGTAGAGATCCGGGTCGCCGTCCCCGTCCACGTCGCCGGCGGCGCCGCCGGCGCCGTAGGAGGGGCCGTCGATGCCCGAGCCCGCGGTCACGTCGGCGAACCGGCCGCCCCCGTCGTTGCGCAGCAGACGGGACCGGGGCTCCGGTCCGGTGTAGCCCGGGAGCTCGCCGCCGTCGACGAAGAAGACGTCCACGTCTCCGTCACCGTCGTAGTCGAACAGCACCACCCCCCCGACCACGGTCTCCACCATGTAGCGCTCTCCCGAGCCCCCGTGGTGATGGTGGAAATCGAGCCCCCACTCCTCGGCGACGTCGTCGAACCGGATCGGTGCGGGCTCCGCCGCCCGGACGGCTCCGGCCGCCACGAGGACCGCGGCCAGAGACATTGCGAGGCGACGGAGACGAGGCAACGGGACGATGGCCGTCATGGGAGCGGAGCCGGCCCCGGCGGGCCGGGTGATCGATCGAGGAGATGAAGCCTAGCACGCGCTCGGCATCCCGCTCTCCCCGTGCTACCCTGCCCCGGTGCACGAGCATCCTGGACGACCGGAATCGGCGGAAGCGGCGGCGGGGACGCCCCTCGGCGTCCGGGCGGACGCCCGGACCCTGATCGTCGTCCCCACCTACGACGAGGCGCCCAACGTGGCGATCCTCCGACAGCGGGTGAGAGCCGCCGTTCCGGGAGCGGAGATGCTCTTCATCGACGACGCCTCCCCGGACGGCACCGGCGCCAGGGTCCAGGAGATGGGCCGGACCGACCCGGGAGTCCGGCTCCTCTCGCGACCGCGGAAGCTGGGCCTCGGGACCGCCTACCTGGCCGGCTTCGAGGTCGGGCTCGCGGAGGGTTTCGACGTGGTGGTCACCATGGACGCCGACCTGTCCCACGACCCGGCGCACCTGCCGGAGCTCCTCGCCGCCACCGGAACCCACGACCTGATCCTGGGATCGCGGTACGTCCCCGGCGGCGGCGTGGAGAACTGGGGGCTCCACCGGCGCCTGCTCTCCCGCGGCGCCAACCACGCCGCGCGGCTGGTGCTGAGGCTCCCGGTCCACGACGTCACGTCCGGCTTCCGCGCCTACCGGACGGAGGCACTCCGGTCCCTCCCGCTGGGCTCGATCCGCAGCTCCGGGTACTCCTTTCTCGAAGAGATCACGGTCGTCGCCGCCCGGCGGGGCCTCCGCATCACCGAGATTCCGATCGTCTTCTGCGACCGCGAGGGGGGTCGCTCGAAGATCTCCGCGGGAGAGATCTTCCGCGCCGTGTACCACCTCTTCCGCCTGCGGGTTCAGCCCCCGCCCACCTCCCGGCCGGTCCCCCGCCCCGCTCCCGACCTGGCGGCGAAACGCTTCCTGGCCGGCGCCGACCAGCCCGAGCGCTGAGCGTCCCGACCGCCCTCCGGTGCAGTGCGTCCCGAACCCACGCGAGCCCCGGGAGGGAGCGCCGCCGTTCCCCCTCGCCGGGACCCGCAAGACGCGGAGGTGACGCGGTGCGCCTCCTGAGCCCAACGAGCCTACCGAGTCGGCACCGCCTCGCCTTCACGGTGTTCGTCGCCGTCTCCCTGGTGCGGGCGTCGCTGCTGGGAGCCTTCGACCTGATGCCCCAGAGCGCCTATTACGCGACCTACGCCGAACACCCGGCGCTCTCCTACTACGACCACCCGCCGATGATCGGGTGGCTGCTCTGGTCCTGGTTCTCCCTGTTCGGCAAGAGCGCGATCGTCCTGCGGATCGCGGTCTTCACCACCACCCTCGTCACCCAGCTCCTCGTCTACGCCCTGGCGGGCGGCCTCCTCCGGAGCCGGCGGGAGGAGGCCGCGGAAGGACCGGACGCGGACGGAGCCCGCGGTCGGGCTCTGGCCCTGTTCGCGACCACGGGGATGATCACCCAGCTCTCCTTCATCGCGGTCCCCGACGTCCCCCTGCTCCTGTTCTGGACCCTCGCCCTCCTCCTCCTGCACCGGATCCTCTTCGAGAGCCGGACCGGCCTGTGGCCGGCGGCCGGTCTGGCCATGGGGCTGGCGCTGCTCGGCAAGTACACGGCGGTCTACCTCCAGGGCGGTCTGCTCCTCTTCCTCCTCGCCTCGCCGGATCATCGCCGCCACCTCCGCACGGCGGGACCGTGGCTCGCCCTTCTCGTGGCCCACCTGGTGGCGCTGCCGGTCTACGTCTGGAACGCGCGCCACGGCTTCGCGTCGTTCGCCTACCAGTCGGTCGGCCGGGCGGCGGAGGTCACCCGCTTCGACTGGGACGACGCGCTGGGCTTCCTGGGCAGCCAGGTCCTGGTCTTCCTGCCGGTCCCCCTGTTCGCCTTCCTCTGGCTGGCGGGCCGGGACACCTGGCGCGCCCTGCGGGGGTCGGTCGGGATCGGCCGCACCCCGTCGGCCTCCCCGGTCGGCGCCGAGCGCCTGTTCCTGCTCTGCTTCTCGGTCCCGGTCTTCGCCACCTGCATCGCCCTGTCCACCGTCACCTGGGTCAAGTCCAACTGGCCCATGCCGGCCTACGTGGCCGCGACGCTGCTGGTCGCCACCGCGGTCGGGCGCCGCGCGGTCCGCTGGCACCTGGTCACCTCGGCGTTCCTCCACGCGGTGCTGGTGGTCCAGCTCCTCTGGTACCCGATCCCGGTGGAGAGCGACGACACCTGGTACGGGTGGAGCGAGCTGGCGGAGCGGGTGGAAGAGCGGATCGAGGAGTACCCGGGCGTCTTCGTCTTCTCAGCCGACAACTACAAGACCACGGCCGAGCTGCGCTTCTACGCGCCGGAGCTCGAGGTCTACGGCATGAACGTCATCGGGTGGAACGCGCTCCACTTCGAGTACATCGGCGAGGATCCGGCGGACCTCGCCGGCAGGGACGCCCTGTTCGTCCGCTCCGAGGACGATCTCGAACCGAGCGCCAAGACCGAGCGCTACCTGGGACAGGTCCGCGAGTTCTTCGAGTCCGTCCGCGAGGTCGAGCCGATCGAGATCCGCAGAGGCGAGGAGACCGTGCGGCTGTTCCGGGTCTTCGTCTGCAGGAGCTACCGGGGCCCGGCCGGGGCTGGTGGTACGATTCCGCGGCCATGACCCGCGTGGATCCGAACGAGCTCCGCCCGTCGCAGACCCCGGGAGCCCGCGCGGCGGCCCTCCGCCGGCTCCCGGCGGTCCTGCCGCTTCTGACCGGGCTGGTGGCCGCGCTGGCGCTCGTCACCGGGTGTCGGCCCGCCGGACCGGACGGTGACGGGGCCGGAGAGGGTCGGACGGGGAACCCCATCGTCCTGATCTCGGTCGATACGCTCCGCTCCGACCGGCTCCCGGCCTACGGCTACGACGGGGTGGACACGCCCGCCATCGACGCCCTGCGGGCGGAGGCCGTCCTCTTCGAGCGCGCCTACAGCCCGATCCCCCTCACCCTGCCGGCCCACGCGTCCCTCCTGACCGGCAGCCTGCCTCCGGGGATCGGCGTGCGCGACAACGCAGGCTACCGCCTGGAGGAGGACGCCGGCGCCACGCTCGGGGAGCTCCTCGGCCGGGAGGGGTACGCCACCGGCGCGGCCGTGTCGGCGTTCCCCATGCGCTCGGAGACCGGTCTGTCCCGGGGGTTCGACCACTACGACGACGCCATCCCGGACGTGGAGCGGGCCCTCATGGCCAACCTCCAGCGGTCCGGGGACGAGACCCTCCGGGCGGCGCTGGGCTGGCTCGACTCGCTCCAGCTCGACTCGCCCCGGGAGGCTCCGTTCTTCCTGCTGTTCCACATCTACGAACCGCACACCCCGCGCGAGCCCCCCGAGCCCTTCGCCTCGCGTTACGACGACCCCTACGACGGGGAGGTGGCCGCGGCGGACGCCGTGGTCGGCCGGCTGCTCGAGGCGCTCCGCGAGCGCGGGCTGTACGAGGATTCGACCATCGTCTTCCTCTCCGACCACGGCGAAGGCCTGAACGACCACGGCGAGGAGGAGCACGGCATCCTGCTCTACCGCGAGAGCCTCCAGGTGCCCCTGATGATCAAGCTCCCCGGAGCGCTCCACGCCGGCGCCACGGTGCCCTACCCGGCCCAGCTCGTGGACGTGCTGCCGACCGTCCTCGAGCTGGCCGGCGGCGACGTTCCGGAGGGGCTCCCGGGCACCTCGCTGCTGCGCCTCGTCGGGGAGGACGTCGCCCCCGAGCTCAGGGACCGCACGGTCTACTCGGAGACCTTCCATCCGCAACTGCGCTACGGCTGGAGTGGTCTGC
>JASFUJ010000142.1:0-7090 GCA_050050355.1 Acidobacteriota bacterium | reverse complement strand
CTGGTCGACCTGGCGGAGCTCCTCGCCCGCGCCGCCAAGGACCCGGAGCCGCTGCTCGAGGCCGTCCGGGAGTGGCGCCGGACACTGATAGGCTGAGCGCCGCCCCGGCTGAATCGGCCGGCTCGAATCGACCGGCTTGAAGCGGCCGGCTTGAAGCGGCCGGCTTCAGCCGGCCGAATAGACCACGGGGTAGCTCACCGCGCTCGCCGTTCGGCCGGCGGAAGCCGGCCGCTTCGAGCTGGCCACGAACGGTGCGCCGTGGAGCGTCGAGCTGGCCACGAGCGGTGCTCCGTGGAGCGTTCCGGGCGGTCCCGGCCGGAGGGCACCGACGACCGCGCTCTCGACCCCGTTCCGGCCGGCGTGGAGGCCGGCCGCTTCGATCATCGACCCCGAGGAGAGTCCCCATGCCTGACGAAACCAGGCCCCCCAAGCCCCCGTCCACGTACCGCGACTTCGTCGCCCGCTTCCCCGCGCTGGGCGACGCCTGGGAGAGCGCCCGCACGGCCGAGAAGGCCGGCCCCTTCGACCACAAGACCCGGCGCCTCATGAAGCTGGCCGTCGCCGTCGGCGCCATGCGCGAGGGCGCCGTCCACTCGGCCACCCGCAAGGCCCGGGCCGCCGGCGCCACCGACGACGAGCTCTACCAGACCGTCGCCCTCGCCGCCTCCACCCTCGGCTTCCCCTCCACCGTGGCGGTCTACTCCTGGGTGACGGACACGCTGGAGGAGGACTGACCGCGTAGAGGTTGATGCTTCACTCGATCGTGGTACGATCTTCGGAGGGCGGTATCGAAGCGCTAATCAGAGCCCCCTCCGGAGACCGATGAAGACCTTCCACGAGATCCGCGACCCGATCCACACCTTCATCCGGCTGCACAGCGACGAGCGCCGGGTGCTCGACTCCCGGCCGGTCCAGCGGCTGCGCCACATCCACCAGCTCGCCATGACGTTCCTGGTCTACCCGGGAGCGAGCCACAAGCGCTTCGAGCATTCGCTCGGGGTCATGGAGCTCGCCACGCGCATCTTCGACACCATCACCGAGCGAAAGAACATCCAGCACGATTCGATCCGGCGGATCGTCCCGTCCGACGAAGAGTACGGGTCCTGCGCATGGCGGCCCTCTGTCACGACATCGGCCACCTGCCGTTCTCGCACGCGGCAGAGGACGAGCTCTTGCCGGACGGATGGGATCACGAGCGACTCACCGCCGAGCTGATCCGCTCCGAAGAGATGCAGGAGATCTGGAGGGGGCAGCGGCCTCCGCTCGAAGCGGAAGACATCATCAAGCTCGCCGTGGGGCCCAAGAAGCTCCGAGAGGTGGACTACTCGGACTGGGAAGCGATCCTGTCGGAGATCATTGTGGGGGACGCCCTCGGGGCGGACCGGATCGACTACCTGCTGCGTGACTCGCACCACGCGGGTGTGGCGTACGGAGGGTTCGACCATCATCGGCTCATCGACACCCTCCGGATCCTTCCGCGAGCTCGCGAATCGGATGAGCCGGCCCTCGGAATCGAAGAGGGAGGGCTTCATTCGGCCGAAGCACTGCTGTTGGCCCGATACTTCATGTTCACACAGGTCTACTTCCATCCGGTGCGAAGGATTTACGATCACCATCTCAAAGACTTCTTGCGCGAGTGGACGGCCGGCGAAGGCCTGCCGATCGAAACGGATCGTCATCTGGAGCTCACCGACCACGAAGTGTACGCGGCGATTCTCGAAGCAGCACGTGGTCCGGACAAGCTCGGTCACGAACCGGCACGGCGGCTGGTCGACCGTGGCCACTTCAAGGAGGTCTACCGAAGAAACCCGCCCGACCTCTCTCGAAACCCGGATGCGCCCGAGCTGGTCGCGAGGGCCCTCGCAGAGGAGCTTGGCGACCATAGGACCACCTTCGACCATGTACCGGCAAAAGGAAGTGCTCCGGACTATCCCGTGTTGATGCCCGATGAGAGGATCGTTTCGTCCCTCGGTCTGTCCGAAGTCCTGGAGACGTTGCCGTCGCTCGCCATAGACTTCATTTTCGTCGATCCCGAGGTGCGGCAGTCAGCGGGGCAGTTTCTACGAGCCAACCGTGAGAGAATCATCCATCCCGTGGACGAAGAGGAGACAAACCGTGAAGCGACGTGAGCGCGAAGCCGTCGTCACCACTCTGATCGACGAGCTGGACAAGCGGGGAAGCTGGTGTGGCGAAACCCATGTCCAGAAGGCCATGTTCTTCGTGCAGGAGATGGCGGAAGTCGATCTTGGGTTCGACTTCATCCTCTATAAGCACGGCCCCTTTTCGTTTGATCTCCGAGATGAGCTGACCGCCATGCGGGCCGATCTGCTCCTCGACCTCGAGGTGCGAGCACTCGGCTACGGACCGAGGTTGCGTCCCATGAAGAACGCCTGGGCGATGGTCAAGCGCTATCGGGACACGGTCGAACGGGTGCGCCCCAGGATCCAGTTCGTTGCAGAGCGCTTCGGCGACCGGCCGGTGACCGAGCTCGAACGGCTCGGGACGGCGCTCTACGTGGCGCGGCGCAAGAAGCCGGGCGAGACACCCGAAACTCAGGCGCAGGAGATCCACCGGCTCAAGCCGCACGTCTCGGTCGAGCAGGCTCGGGAAGCGCTCCAAACCGTCCGAAGCTGGGAGGCCGAGCTTCCGTCCTGATGATCAGTCGTTCGCCCAGTCGGGCTCGATGACAACCCGGAAGCTGGCGCCGTCCTCGACCGAGAAGCCGTCCTTCAGGAAGACGTGGTGGCCGGAGCGGAAGGTGACGTCGGCGCCGGAGGCGATCGTGGTGCCGTCGCCGGCCGTCAGACGCTCGCACGCCTCTTCGCTGGACGTGGAGAGGTACGTCGTGCCGGTCACGTGGCTGTAGGACGCGTACGGGCAGGCGGCCAAGGCGAAGTCGACCCCGACGATCCGGCCGTTGAGCCCCACCGTCAGCCCGGCTCCCTTCGAGACGACGTTGCACGTGGGGTCGCAGGGGACGTCGTCGTAGAGCTCGTCCTGGTAGGGCTGGCCGCCGTAATAGTCGTAGTGGTCGGTCTTGACGTGGTAGGTGCCCGGCGCCAGCCCCCGGAAGCTGTAGCCGGAGGAGTAGCCGTAGTCCGTGCTGACCCGTGAGCCGGACGCGTCGTACAGCTCGACGTCGCAAGAGATCCCGGCGCCGGTGAGCGCCGAGGTCACCCGGCCTTCGAGGATCCCGAGCCGGTCGAGGGCGAAGTCGATGCCCGACGTGGTGTTCGCCAGGGTCACCGGGACCGTCGTCCCCGCGCTCGGGTCACAGTCTCCCGAGCAGTGGACGTCGTCGTAGACCTCGTCCCGGTAGAGGCTGGAGGTCGCGGTCACGGTGTAGTCACCGGGCGTGAGCCGTCCGAGAGAGTACGAGCCGTCGTACGCGGAGTGCGTGGAGGAGCGGAACGTACCCGATGCGTCGTACGCCCTGAGATAGACGCCGGAGATCGGGTCTCCGCTCACCGAGTGGGTGACGGTCCCCGTGATCTCGCCCAGTGGGAACAGGGTGAAGTCGACGCCTGTCACGCCGGAGTTGAGGCCCGTGGTGACCGGCGTTCCGGTGGTCACGTCGCACCCCTCCTCGCACGGGATGTCGTCGTAGAGCTCGTCCCGGTGGTCGTACGTGCCGGTCCGGACGAAGTAGGTCCCCGGTTCGAGCCCGCCGATCCGGTAGCTGCCGTCGAAGGCGGAGCTGTCGCTGGCGACCCAATCGCCCGACGCATCGTAGGCGGCCACGTCCTCGTAGTCGATGGGGTCTCCGGTGCCCTCCTCGGTGAGCGTGCCGCTGATCTCGCCCAGGCGGTCCAGGGCGAAATCGATCCCCGCGGCGGTCTCGTCCAGCACCACCTCCACGGCGGCGCCGACGGTGACGTCGCACCCGGATCCGCACGGGATGTCGTCGTAGAGCTCGTCCCGATAGTCGTCGGTGTCGGTCCGGACGGTATGGGTCCCCGAGAGGAGGCTGCCGATCCGGTAGACGCCGTCGGCGTCCGTGTAGTCGGTCCGGCCGTAGTCGCCCCCGGCGTCGTAGCTGACCACCCGTACGGCCGGGAGAGGCTCTCCCGACCCCTGATCGGTCACGGTGCCTTCGATCGCACCCAGCCGGCTCAGCGCGAAGTCGATGCCGGAGAGGGTCGAGCCGGAGGTCACCGCGAGCTGGGTTCCCACGGTCACGTCGTCCCCGCCTTCGTACGGCACGTCGTCGTAGAGCTCGTCCTGGTAGTCGCCCGCCTGGGCGACCAGGTGGTACTTGCCCGGGGGCAGCCGATCGACCTCGTACGATCCGCCGACGCCGGTGTAGAAGGAGTCGAGGAAGTCTCCGGTCCCCGAGAACAGCAGCATGTAGGCGCTGGTCAGCTCCACGCCGGAGGTGTCGGTGACGGTGCCGGAGATCGTGCCGCCCGGTGTGAGCGCCAGGTCGATTCCCGAGACCACCCCGCCGCTCACCACGAGTGGATCACCGTAGAGGTCCGCGTCGCAGATCATGAAGAAGGGGCAGGCGACGTCGTCGTAGAGCTCGTGGATCATCCCGTCGTCCGAGGCGCTCACGTAGTAGGTGCCGTCCGCCAGGCCGCCGAAGAGGTACGTCCCGTCCGCCCCGGTGTCCCGGTCCTCCAGGTAGGAGCCCCAGTCGTTCCAGAGGAGCACTCGCGCCCCGTCGAGCGGGGCGCCGGTGTCCTGCCGGGTGATCGTTCCGGCGATCCCCCGGGTGCGTGCAACGTTGAGCTCATAGCTCCCCGCCGAGCCGCCGAAGCCGCTCACCCGCACCCAGACCTCCTCGGCAGCGGCCAGGTCCAGGGTGATCTCGGACCGGCTGGTCCCGCCCGCGTCGTCGTTGCAGGCCAGCTCCAGGTCCCGCCCGGCGTCGGGACAGCCGTCGTGGATCGAGAGGACCGTGTCGTAGGACGATCCGTACGTGTCGAAGGTGACCGGGCCGGCCTGGGCCGCCGTGTACCGGAACCAGACGTCCGGCGTGCCGTCGGTGCTGCCGCACGACGAGCTGCCGTCGGCCGTCGCCTCGCTCGTCGACCCGCTCACGGTGCCCTCGGTGATCACCGTGGCGGAGGCGCAGTCGTCGTTGGCCGGCGCGGCGAAGCCGGCGACCCGGGCGCCGTCCGGCTGTTCGAGCCGGTCCAGCTTGGCGTGGAGCAGCCGCACCGTCTCCAGGATCCGGCGAATCCTCTTCGCGCGCTCCTCCCCGGGGGGCCGGCGCCGCGGCGGTCGGTCGCCGGGGCCTGCCGGCGGCTCGTCGAGCGCCCGGTCGACGCCGAGCTCCCGGAGCCGGGTCGCCAGGCGGCGCATGAGATCGGGGGCCGGAGGCGCGGCCGTCCCGGAGCCGGAGGGAGCGTTCGCGTGGTACTCGAGCGACGCGGCGAGCCGCGCCGTCCAGAGACCGGAGCCGTCCGGGAAGCTGTCGAGGTGCAGCCGGTCGTCCAGGCGCGCGAGCTGCCGGGCGAGGGCGCGTTCGGAGGCGTTCCCGGCCTCCGGCCGTTCCGGGGGTCCGCCCCGGGCCGCGGCGGGCGGGGTTCCGGCCCAGAGCACGGCCCAGAGCCCGAGCACGAGCCCGAGCAGCAGGAACAGCAGGGTGATGGGCGGCGGACCGTTCGAACCGGAGTGCGGTCTGGCGGGCCTGTGCGACGTCTCCAGCATGGGTGGTGTCTCCCGGTCGTCTGACGCTCGGACTTCCGTCCTGCCGAGTCTACCTATCAGTGCACCTGCGGCGTCGAAGCTTTCGCCGGCCTCCTGTCGCGGGCCCGCCGGGCACCGTCCCTGCTCCCCTTGATAGATTGAGGGGTGATGAACCTCCCGGGCGCCCGGGCGGCACCCATCCGGAACGGCCCCCGGAATCGTATGGACCATCGTAGAGATCACCCTGGAAGCCACCGAGGGGAGCCCATGACCATGCTGCGCCGACTCGTCTACGCCGCCGTGACCGCCGCCATCGTGGTGGCGTTCCTGGCGCAGATCGTCCAGGGCCTGTGCCCGGTCCCCTGAACGATCCCCGGAGAGATCCCATGACCGCCGTCCCCCCGAGCGTTTTCCGGAAGCTTCCCCGGCTCCTCGTGGTCCTCGCGGCCTCCGTTCCCTTCGTGCTCCCCGCCCCCGCTCCCGTCGCGGCCGCCGGGCGCTCCGCGCCCCTCGCGGCCGACGAGGGCTACGACCTCGCCCGCACCCTGATGACCGGGGACCGGAGCGAGCGCAAGGGCGCCGCCCGGGAGCTCATCCGCTCCGAAGACCTCTCCATGGTCCCCCCCCTGGTGGACGCCCTCTTCTACACCCCCAGCCACGCCCGCGGCGACGTGCTGAAGGTGCTCCGGAAGCTCACCGGCGAGGACCCGGGCCGGGGGTACTACGACTGGGTCGAGCTGGTGGGCCGGCGGCGGGACCTCGAGCCCAAGGAGGGGTACCTGGAGTGGAAGGTGGGCCTCCTGGCCAAGATCGACCCGGAGTACCGCAAGATCTTCTACCCCGGCGCCCCGGCGCGCATCCGCCTGGAGGAGATCGTCTTCGGCGGCGTGCAGCTCGACGGCATCCCGGCCCTCGTCGACCCGCCCCGCGTCGCGGCGGACGAGGCGGACGCCCTCTCCGACGGCGAGGAGGTGTTCGGCGTCGGTTTCGGCGGCGAGCACCACGCCTTCCCCCTGCGCTACCTGTCCTGGCACGAGATGGCCAACGACGTGGTCGGAGGGCAGGCCTTCGTCCTCAGCTTCTGAACGCTCTGCGACTCCGGGGTCGTGTACTCCGGCGAGACCCCGGCGGGCGGGCGGCGCCTCTTCGGCACCTCCGGCCTGCTGTACCGCTCCAACAAGCTCATGTTCGACCGGGGGAGCTACACCCTCTGGAGCAACCTCACCGGCGAGCCGGTGGTAGGGCGCCTGGCGGCCAGCCCGACGGAGCTCGAGGTCCTGCCGGTGGTCCGCTCCACCTGGGGGGACTGGCGCCGGAAGCACCCGGACACCACGGTGACGATCCTCGACGACGCTTTCGGCCGGCGCTGGAGCTTCCGCTACGAGCCGGGGGCCGCGGACCGGGCCCGTTCGGGCGTCTCCTTCCCCGTCTGGCAGAAGAGCGACGCCCTGCCGCC
>JASFUJ010000141.1:0-7111 GCA_050050355.1 Acidobacteriota bacterium | reverse complement strand
GGGATCCTCCGGATCGTGCCGGAGTCTTCTACCTGGAGGACGGAACCGTCCGCCTGGAGGTGGAGCCCGGGGTGGACGTCCGGGTCGACCTGGAGGACCCGTCGGGCGCCGAAGCGGCCGATCGGGACTCGGCGAGCCGGGGGAAACCGGTGACCGAGACCGTCATGGTTCCGGACACCCGAGAGGGCACCACGCGCCTGGCGCTCGGATCGTTCCGGTTCTGGGTGATCGAGCGGGGTGACCGGCTGGGCGTGCGGCTCCTGGACCGGCAGAGCGCCGCCCTGGGGGCCTTCGAAGGGCTGGGTTACTTCCCCGTCGACCCGGCCTGGCGGATCGAGGCCCGCCTGGAGCGCCGGGACGGCCTGACCGTCTCCGTGCCGAACGTCCTGGGCCAGATCTCCGAGCAGCCGTGCCCGGGGGAGCTGGTGTTCCAGGTGCCGGGAGAGCTGCCGGGAGAGCCGGGACGCGAGCTCCGTCTCCTGCCGATGGCCGCCGGGGACGAGCTGTTCATCGTGTTCGGCGACGAGACCAACGGCGACGGTACGTACGGCGGCGGCCGGTTCCTCTACGCCGACGCGCCGGAGCCGGAAGACTCTCGCGTGGTGCTCGACTTCAACCGCGCCTACAACCCACCCTGCGCGTTCACCGAGTACGCCACCTGCCCCCTGCCACCCCGGCCCAACAAGCTGCCGGTGGCGATCCCGGCCGGCGAGCGGGCCTACGCCGGCGGCCCCGCGCACCACTGACGAAGAAACGCCCGCGACGGATGATCGTCCGCCGCGGGCGCGTCCGGAGTCTGCGGGACGAGGGGCCGGCGCTCAGCGCCGACGGACGACCCTGATCTCGGCGACGGGGTTCTTCCAGTCGAACATGGCCGGGTCCAGGTCGCCGGTTCCGTGGATCCCGGAGTGGATCCCGATGGTTCCTTCCGCGTCTCCCGTGTCCCGGACGTGCAGGCTCCCGCAGGGGGGGCCGGGCACCGTCTCGCAGCTCTCGGAGTTCGCCTCGGTCCCCGCGTCGTAGACCGGTGCGTAGAGGCGCTGCAGCCAGGGCCCCACGGTGAGGGGGTGGCTGTCGATTCCGAAGAAGCCGTCGTTGGTGGTCACCAGCATGCCCACCACGCTCAGCCGGAAGAACGGCGTCTCGGACTCGACGGTGAGGGTCACGGAGTGGCCGGGCATGAGAAACGCCGGTGCGGCGGCCACGTCCCCGACCCCCGGATCGGCCTCGAGCATCTCGACCAGGTCGACGTGCTCGCCGTCCTCGGCCATCAACCAGAACGGCATGTCCACACTGTCGCCGACGTGAAAGATTCTCGTGCTGACCGCGTGGGTGGCCGCGACCGGCGTGCTGAAGACCTGGTGCCGGGTGAGGTTGGTGATGGTCACGTCGTACGTGGTCGACTGGGCCCGGGCCACCCCCGGAAGCACCAGTGTCAGGGCGAGCGCCGTCAGAGCGGCGGTGCGAACGAATGGACGCATGAGGTTCTCCTGTTCGTGAAGTTCATAGGATCTTCGGAGTAAGTCGACTAGGCCACTCGCTTCCGTCTCGCCGGACGGAGCGGCGGCCGGCTCTCGAGTCAGGTTGCCGTCGGTGGCTCGATCGAAGTCGTGCGAGTCGTCACATCCATCTCGATCAGGGTTGGAGTTGCAAGGCTCGTTCCGGCGAGGCGGAGCGTGCCGTCTCTCAGGACGGAGGGCCGGTGATCTCGGCGGGCTGCAGCTCGAAGTGGAAGGCGGCGCCGTGTCCGGGAGCGCTGTCGCAGGAGAGGTCGCTGGCGTGGAGCTCCAGCGCCCGCTTCGCGATGGCGAGGCCCAGCCCGGTTCCCGCCTCCCGGTCCTCCGGGTGCCGCGCGGGGGGCGCGCCCCGTCCGGACCGTCCGGATCGGTAGAACCGGTCGAAGATGTACGGCATGTCGGCCTCGTCGATCCCGGGACCCGTGTCGATCACCTCGATGGCGATCTTCTCGCGGCCCTCCGCGGTCAGCTCCCGCACCGAGACGGTGACCGTGCCGCCGGCGGGGGTGTGGCGCAGGGCGTTGTCGATCAGGTTGTCGAGCACCCGCTCGATCAGGTCGAGATCGGCCGAGACCATGCCCGGGCTCGCGGACAGCTCGGGCTCGATCGTCACGTTGCGCTGCAGGGCCACGAACCGGAACTTCTGCACCACGTCCTGGACCAGCTCGGCCATCGAGAAGACCTCGATGTCGAGCGGCGCCTGCCGGGCGTCGAGCTTGGCCAGCTCGAACAGGTCGGCGACCAGCCGCCCGAGCCGTTCCGCCTGGTGGGTGGCGATCTCCAGGTACTCGCGCCGCTCCTCGGGGCCGACGACCTTTTCCTTGAGCTGCAGGGTCTCCAGGTAGCCCTGCAGGTGGGTGATCGGCGTGCGCAGGTCGTGGGAGACGTTGGCCACCAGCTCGCGCCGCAGGCGGTCGTTCTCCCGGAGCTGCTCGATCTGGGTCTCGATGCGTCCGGTCAGGCGGTGAAAGGTCCGCCGGAGCTGCTCGATCTCGTCGCCCCGGCCCGGCCGGCCGGCGCCGAACCCGGCGAACTCGCCCATCTCTTGCGCCAGGGACCGCAGGCGGCGGGTGAGGCGCCGGAAGAGCAACCCGCCGCCGATCAGTGCCAGGAGCAGGCTGCCGGCGGCAATCCACAGGCCGAGCCGCACGATGTAGCTGTCCTGGACCATCTCTCCCAGGGACTCCACCTGCTCGCCGGCGAGCACCACATAGAGGTAACCCAGGTGCCGTTCCGGACCGCCGGCGCCCTCCCCGGGCCGTTCGGGGATCGGCGCCACCGAGAAGATCTTGCGCTCCTCCGGGTGCCGGGGATCGTCCCCCAGGATGGGGAACTGCCCTTCGCCTTCCCGAGCCCGCAGGAACTTCTCGATCGGCGCCATCGAGACCCGGTCTCTGCGGACCCGGCCCGGCGGCGCCGAGAACTCGAGGATCCGCCCGGACGGGTCCAGCAGGTAGACCTCGATGTCCGGGTTGATCACCATCAAGGAGTGGAAGATCGCGTCGAGCGCCTCGCGCCGGACGCCGTCGGGGCCCAGGGGGAGCTGCTCCTCCACGAGCTCGCGGGCCAGGCCCCGGTTGAGCTCCTGCTGGACCTGCTGCCCGTAGATGTGACTGGTCACCAGGGTGACCCCCAAGGTCACCGCGCCGAGCACCAGCAGCAGGCCGAGGAGGGCCAGCGTGAGCCGTGCGGAGAGCCCCAGGGACCGCCTCACGGCCGGGCTCTCCGCTCGTCGTCGCCCTCGCCGGCCTGACCCGGATCGACGAACGAATAGCCCACGCCCCAGACGGTCCGGACGTAGTGGGGCTCGGAGGGGTCCTTCTCGATCTTGCCCCGCAGCCGGTTGATGTGGGAGTTGACCGTGTGCTCGTAGCACCCGGCCGTGTAGCCCCAGACCAGGTCGAGGAGCTCCGAGCGGGTGAACACGCGCCCCGGGTGGCGCGCGAACTGGACCAGCAGGTCGAACTCCTTCGCCGTCAGGTGGACCGGCTCGCCGTGGACGAGCACGCGGCGCTTCTCCGGATCGATCACGAGATCCTCGATCTCCATCGGCTCCGGCTGGTCCTCGCGCTCCGACAGCGCCTCGACCCGGCGGAAGATCGCCTTCACCCGGGCGATCAGCTCCCGGATGCTGAACGGCTTGGTCAGGTAATCGTCCGCCCCCAGCTCGAGCCCCAGGACCCGGTCCACCTCCCCCGAGCGCGCGGTGAGGATCAGGATCGGCACGTAGTCCTTCCGCGTCCGGAGCTCCCGGCAGACCTCCAGGCCGTCCCGGTCCGGCAGCATCAGGTCCAGGATCACCAGATCCGCCGGCTGCGAGCGCATGCGCATCAGCCCGTCCGCCGCGGTTCCGGCGATCTCCACCGTGCAGCCCAGGTCCTCGAGGTGCAGCTCCACCAGCCGGGCGATCTGCGGTTCGTCCTCGATGACCAGTACGCGCTTGTCCATGGCGGCTCCTCCGGTCGAGTCTACGCCCGAGGTCTCACAGAACCCTCACGCCCGACAGCGCTCGCCCGGAGGAGCGGACCGGACGGCTGGATCATATGATCTATGAACATGTCGCGTGTTCTATGAGCGCCGAGGCCGAGCAACTCCGCGCGAGGTCCGCGTCCCCATGGGGCTTCGGGGGCTCCGGCGAGTGGCCCGAGCGTTGCAGCAGGGGGGCGGCTGGAAGGAGAACCCCCGAGATGCAACGACTCAGCACCCGATTGTCCACACCTCTGCTCCTCTCGATGGCGATCTTCCTCGTCCTGGCGGCGGTTCCCCGTCACGCCTGGGCCCAGGGCTGAGTGGCCTCGCGCATGGACGCGCCCGTGCTCGGCGCGTTCGACGAGCTCACCCAGAGTGAGCGGAAGTGGCGCGTGTCCCTCTCCTGGCGCTACCAGAAGTCCGACCGGCACTTCCGGGGCACCGAGGAGGAGGAGCACCGGCAGTTCGAGGACAGCGAGGTCATCAACACGATCCACCTGGCGGAGATCGGAATCCGCTACGACTTCGACCTGCGCAACAGCCTGACGGTCACGATCCCGTACCTCCTGGCCGAGCGCTCCCACCCGATCCGGGACGAGAACCGCGACGTGGTCGGGCGCTCGGTGCTCAACTCCCGCGGGCTGAGCGACGTGACCCTGGTGGGCCGCCGGCTGCTCTGGGACCCGGCGAAGCGGCCGAAGGGGAACCTCTCCCTCGGCCTGGGCGTCAAGCTCCCCACCGGCGCCAACAACGTGGTCGACACCCGGGAGCGGCTCGGCGACGACGGGGAGCCGGTGTACAGCGTGGAGACGGTGGACCAGTCCGTCCAGCCCGGAGACGGCGGCTTCGGGGTGATCGTGGACATGAGCGGCTTCCGGCAGCTCGGCTCCCGCGGGGATCTGGCGGCCTATGCGTCCGGCGCGTACCTGATCAACCCGGAGGGCACGAGCGGGGTGCAGACCTACCGCAGCCGGGACGGCGAGCAGATCATGTCGATCGCGGACCAGTACGTCTTTCGCACCGGCCTGCTCGCCTCGCCGGCGAGCTGGAACGGGATCGCCGTCGGTCTCGGCGGCCGGATCGAGGGCGTCCCGGTGCACGACCTGTTCGGATCGAGCGAAGGCTTCCGGAGGCCCGGGTACGCCATCTCGGTCGAACCGTCGGTGAGCTGGACGCGCGGGCCCCACTCTCTGTCCCTGGCCGTGCCCATCGCCGTCCAGCGCAACCGCCAGAGGAGCGTTCCCGACCTGGCCAACGACCACCACGGCGACGCCGCCTTCGCCGACTACGTGGTTCTGATGGGGTATTGGCGACGGTTCTGAGCCCTCTCCCGGTCCGGAGCCGTTCCGCGGGCCTCTCCCCTGCGCCTCCCCAGCGCCGCCTTCCTCGGGGGAGAGGCTTCTTTTCTTCCGGAGCAGACTTTCAGAGCAGCCCTCGCCGTCGGCAGAGGTCGAGGAGTCGGGGATCCCTCCAGCCGGTGGCCAGGAGCGCCTCCACGGTCGGCCGGGCCGCCTCGGCCCGCCCGAGGTGGAGCAGGGCCATCGCCCGGACGTGGAGCACCTCCACCGCCCGGGACGTCTCCGCCAGCGGTTCCATCAGCTCGGCCGCCTCCTCCCAGGACCGCCGGGCCGCCTCGTCCTCTCCGTGGCGGCGCTGGAGCTCCCCCAGCCCCACGAGGGCCGACGCCAGGCGGGTCCGCGTCAGCAGAGTGCCGGCGCCCCCCGCGTCCAGCTCCCGGTGGATGGCGAGCGCCCGGTCGAACAGCACCCGCGCTTCCTCGGACCGCCCCTGGTCCGCGACGACGCCGGCCAGGTCCGCGAGGGCCCTCGCCACGCGAGCGTGCCGCGGCTGCAGGGCCCCCTCGAGGATCGACACGGCCCGGCGCAGGAGCGCCTCGGCCCGCCGGTCGTCGTCCGTGGCCCGGAGGTGCCCGGCGAAGGCGCGGAGGATGGCCGCCAACCGGTGGTTTCCGTCCCCCAGCGCCTCTTCCCCCACGGCCAGAGCGCGCTCGTAGAGCGGGTCGGCCCGGTCGTAGAGCCCCTGGTCGCGATAGAGCCCGGCCAGGTGGTAGAGGCTCACCGCCACGTCGGGGTGGCCCGGTCCCAGGACCCGCTCCCGGATCTCGAGGCCCCGCCGGTAGAGCGCCTCGGCCCGCTCGTACTCCCCGAGCTCCCGGTGGAGCACGCCGAGGTTGGTGAGACCCAGGGCGACCAGGGGGTGGTCCGGCCCGAGCGCCGTCTCGTAGATCGCCTGGGCGCGACGGCGCAGCGGCAGAGCGCGTTCGGAGGCGCCCTGGGTCTGGAAGCCGTTGGCCAGGTTGTTGAGGTTGTTGGCGACGTAGGGGTGGTCGGGGCCGTAGACCGTCTCGTGGATCGCCAGGGAGCGCCGGAACAGGCTCTCGGCCTGTTCGAAGCTCCCCCGGTCCCGGGCGATGTTGCCCAGGTCGTTCAAGACCCAGGCGACCAGGGGGTCCTCGGGTCCGAGGGACCGGCGGGCGAGCTCCAGCGACTCGCGGTACAGCGGCTCGGCCCGACCGTAGTTCCCCGTGCGGTAGTGGAGCACCGCCAGCTCCTTCAGGGTCCGGGCGACCTCCGCCGGGTTCGCCGGCGCCCGGGTCCGCCGGATCGCGAGCGCATCCTCGAGCAGCGCGGCCGCGTCCTCGTAGAGCCCGAGCTTCTGGTAGACGGTTCCCATGGTCTCGAGGAGCCGGGCCCGGACGGCCGGCTCGGATCCCAGCTCCGTGCGGATCGCCCGCGCCCCGTCGTCGAGGATCTCCCGGGCGGTGACGGTGTCCCCCCGGGCCTCGCCCGGGTCGGACACCTCGAACAGGCCCACCAGGAAGTCGGAGATCTCCCGCGCCGTGCGGGCCTCCTGACGGGCCGCCCGCTCCGCCGCGCGGGCCCGGAGCAGGCCGACGGTCGTGCCGGCGATCCCGAGCAGGAGCGTGAGCAGGAGCGCGCCGGCGGCGAGCGCCGCGAACCGGTGCCGGCGCACCACCTTCCCGAGCCGGTAGACCGCGCCGGGGGGGCCGGCGCTCACCGGCAGATGGTCCAGGTGGCGGCGGACGTCGTTCGCCAGCTCGGAGACCGAGGCGTAGCGGCGGTCCCGATCCTTCTCCATCGCCC
>JASFUJ010000140.1:0-7150 GCA_050050355.1 Acidobacteriota bacterium | reverse complement strand
GTCGAGGACCTGGACCCGGTGAAGGTGATCGCCGAGGTGCCGGAGACCGAGATCTCCGGCTTCGCCCCCGGCGACCGGGTGACGGTCGAGGTGACCGCGGTGGGCTACGGGGAGCAGGGGGAGATCGTCCGCCTGGTGCCCGCCGGGGATCCGCGCTCGCGAACCTTCCGGGTGGAGATCGTCCAGCCCAACCCGGACGGGTCGCTCAAGTCGGGCATGTTCGCCCGGGTGACCCTGGACGCGGCGGGCGCTCGCCGGGGGCTCCTGGTGCCGGCCGGGGCGCTGGTGGCCCGCGGCCAGCTCGACGGGGTGTTCGTGGTCGAGGAGCCCGGGGATCGGGCCGGCGGGGTCCGCGCCCGGCTGCGCTGGGTGCGCACCGGCGAGCGCCGGGGCGAGGAGGTGGAGATCCTCTCCGGCCTGGCCGACGGCGAGCGCTACGTGGTCGATCCCCCCGCCGGCCTGGTGGACGGCGCCCCTCTGGAGGCTGAGCGATGACGGAAGGTCTCGGTCCGGCCGGCCGCATCGGCCGGTTCTCGATCCAGTCCAAGCTGACGCCGCTCCTGGTCCTCGCGGCCCTGGCCGTGGGCGCGCTGGCGATCTACCTCACGCCGCGCGAGGAGGAGCCGCAGATCGTTGTGCCGATCGTCGACATCTTCGTGCCGATGCCCGGGGCCTCGCCGGTGGAGGTGGAGAACCGGATCACCGTGCCGCTCGAGAAGCGCATGTGGGAGATCCCCGGGGTCGAGTACGTCTACTCGGCGTCGCGGCCCCACATGGGGATGGTCACGGTGCGCTTCCTGGTGGGGGCGGAGCAGCAGGAGAGCCTGGTCAAGGTCTACGAGAAGGTGGCCTCCGGGCTCGACCTGATCCCGCCGGGGGTCGGCTTCCCGCTGATCAAGCTCCGCACCATCGACGACGTGCCGGTGCTCACCCTGACCGCGTGGAGCGACCGCTACGACGGCGACGAGCTGCGGCGGATCGTCGCCGAGCTGGGCCGGGAGCTGGCGAAGCTCCAGGACGTGGGCGAGACCTCGATCCACGGCGGCGAGCCCCGCACGGTGCGCCTGCGCCTGGACCCGGACCGGCTGGCCGCGTACGGGCTCGACCCGGCGGCCGTGGCCCTGGCCGTGGGCGCTCAGAACGCCGCGGCGCCGGCCGGCGCCGTGGAGCGGGCCGGCCGCGAGATCCTGGTGGAGACCGGGGCGTTCCTGGAGACCCCCGAGGAGGTCCGCCGGCTGGTGGTGGGGGTGTTCGAGGGGCGGCCGGTCTACCTGTCCGACGTGGCCGAGGTGCTCGACGGCCCGGGCGAAGCGGCCAGCTACGTGGAGTTCGTGGCCGGAGCCGCGGCGGAGGAGAAGGGCATCGAGATGCCCGCCGGGGCCGGCGAGACCCTGCCGGCGGTGACCCTGGCGGTGGCCAAGCGCAAGGGGGCCGACGCCCAGCGGGTGGTCCACGCCGTCGAGGCCGCCCTCGCCGACCTGCGGGGCTCGCTGGTGCCGCGGGACGTCCGGGTGACGGTCACCCGCGACTACGGCGAGACCGCCACCGAGAAGGCCAACGAGCTGCTGACCCACCTGTTCTTCGCCATCGTCTCGGTGACCCTGGTGATCGGCCTGGCGCTCGGCTGGCGCGGCGCCCTGGTGGTGTTCATCTCGGTGCCGGTCTCCTTCGCCCTGACCCTGTTCGTCTACTACTCCTTCGGCTACACCCTCAACCGGGTGACCCTGTTCGCCCTGGTGTTCGTGACCGGCATCGTGGTGGACGACTCGATCATCGTGGTGGAGAACATCGTCCGCCACCTCCGGGAGCGGCGCAGGCCACCGCTCCAGGCCGCCATCGAGGCGGTCAACGAGGTGGGCAACCCGACCATCCTGGCCACCCTGACGGTGATCGCCGCGGTGCTGCCCATGGCCTTCGTGCGCGGCCTCATGGGGCCGTACATGCGGCCGATGCCGGTGGGCGCCTCCCTGGCCATGACCTTCTCCCTGGGGGTGGCCCTGGCCATCGCCCCCTGGTTCGCCTTCCGGCTGCTGCGGAAGGAGGGCGAAGGGGAGCCGGCCGAGGAGGGCATCGAGGGCACCCGCATGTACCGGAGCTACCGGTCGCTCCTGCGCCCGCTCCTGGAGAGCCCGGTCAAGCGCTGGGGCTTCCTCGGCGTGGTGGTGGTGCTGCTGCTGGCGTCGGTCGCCTTCTTCCCCATGCGCTGGGTGACGGTGAAGATGCTGCCGTTCGACAACAAGAGCGAGATGCAGGTGCTGGTGGACATGCCCGAGGGCACCACCCTGGAGACCACCCGCCGGGTGATCCGGGAGATGGCCGAGTCGCTCGAGACCGTGCCCGAGGTGACCGATCTCCAGCTCTACACCGGCACCGCGGCGCCGATCAACTTCAACGGCCTGGTGCGCCACTACGACCTGCGCCGGGGCTCCCACCTGGGGGACATCCAGGTGAACCTGGCGCACAAGGAGGAGCGCGACGACCAGAGCCACGACATCGCCCAGCGGGTCCGGCCGCCGCTGGTGGAGATCGCCGCGCGCCACGGCGCCCGGGTCAAGGTGGTGGAGGTGCCGCCGGGGCCGCCGGTGCTGTCGACCCTGGTGACCGAGGTCTACGGCCCGGACCAGGAGACCCGCCTGGAGCTCGCCCGGCGCATCCGGGAGCTCTACGAGGAGACCGACGGGGTGGTCGACGTCGACTGGCTGGTGGAGGCACCCCAGCCCAAGACGGAGATCTCCGTCGACCGGGAGAAGGCGGCCCTCCACGGGGTGGCCGCCGCCCGGGTGGTCCAGACCCTGCGCCACGCCTTCGGCAAGGACCCGGTGGGCCTGCTCCACGACGAGGATGCCGCCGAGCCGGTGCCGATCGTGCTCGAGCTGCCCCGGGCCCGGCGTTCGGAGATCGACGCGCTCCTCGGCCTGCGGGTGGCGTCGCGCTCCGGCACCCTGGTGCCGCTCGCGGAGCTGGTGCGGGTGGAGGAGGAGACCCTCCGGACCACCCGCCACCGGAAGAATCTGCGGGCGGTCACCTACGTCACCGGGGACGTGGCCGGGAGTATCGAGAGCCCGGTCTACGCCATCCTCGACCTGGCGGAGCGGCTCGAGGAGCTGGCGCCGGCGGACGTGGTGGGCGGCCCCGACGCCCGGACGGCGGCCGACCTCGGCCCCGGCCTGGGGGATTCGATCGTCCAGCTCTGGACCCATCAGCCCACCTCCGAGGAGCGCCTCGCCCTCAAGTGGGACGGGGAGTGGCACATCACCTACGAGGTGTTCCGCGACCTGGGCGCCGCCTTCGGCGTGGTGCTGATCCTCATCTACCTGCTGCTGATCGGATGGTTCTCGTCGTTCAAGACGCCGCTGGTGATGATGATCGCGATCCCCCTGTCGCTGGTGGGCATCCTGCCGGGGCACCTGCTGTTCGGGGCGTTCTTCACCGCCACGTCGATGATCGGGTTCATCGCGCTGGCCGGGATCATGGTCCGCAACTCGGTGCTGCTGATCGACTTCGCGGAGCTGTCGCTGTCGCGCGGGCGGAGCCTGGAGCAGGCGGTGCTCGAGGCCGGTGCGGTGCGGATCCGGCCGATCCTGCTCACCGCCGGCACCGTGGTGGTGGGGGCGTTCGTCATCCTGTTCGACCCGATCTTCGAGGGCCTGGCCATCTCGCTCATGTTCGGGGCCCTGGCGTCGACGGTCCTCACCCTGGTGGTGGTGCCCCTGGTGTACTACCTGATGGAGCGGGGGAGGTCCGCGGAGGAGACCGAGTCGCCCGCCGACCAGGAAGGCGAGGACACCCGTCCCGGCACGTGATGAAGCTTCTCCCCGAACCGACCAGGGCGCGAGCCCGGGGTGGGGGTGCCCACTGCCTCCCCGCGAGGGGAGGAAGGGGGACAGGGGGTTTGGAGGGGAGATCCAGAGGATCATCGAGGTCGATCGGAGCGGAGTCCTCGCTGGTTCGGGACGACCGGCCACAGCCGTCACGAGATCGGCCTTTGCCGATGCCCCAGGAGGCAACCATGGTTGACCAGACGATGCTGATGATGCTGTGCGCCGAGGAGCGGGTCGAGGAGCTGATCCAGGTCCTCGACGCCCACCCGGACGTGACCGGGTTCACCGAGCTCCAGAACCTCCAGGGCTCCGGCTCCACCGGCCGGCACCTGGGGACCCGGGCCTACCCGGGGACGGTCTCGATGCTCCTGACCGTCGGCGACGACCGGGCCATGGCCGCCCTGGCCGACGACCTGAAGGAGTTCTCCAAGGGCTGCCGCCCCGGCACCGGCCTGCGGGTCTTCGCCCTCAAGGCGTCGCAGATGTTGTGACGCCGAACAGCTCCCGGAGGCGCTCGCCGCGGTAGTCGAAGATGGTCTCCACGTCCCGGCGGACGAAGGGGTGGACCAGGAGGTCGAAGAGGACGGCGTAGTCGACCCGGTCGATCACCCGGGTGGCGTGGTCGTCCCCGGTCCCGGACAGGGCTTCGAACCGGTGCTCGTGGCGCCACAGCCGGTACGGCCCCTTGCGCTGCTCGTCGACGAACCGGTGGGGCGGGTCCCAGACGGTGATCTCGCTGCGCCAGCGCATGGGGATTCCGCGCACCCGGAGGCGGTAGTCGATCAGGGTGCCCTCGGCCATCTCGATCGGCCGCGGGGTGACGATCTCGAAGGCGAGCCAGGGCGGGGTGAGCTCCTCCAGGTTCGCCGCCTCGGCGAAGAAGGGGAAGACCTCCTCCAGCGGGCGGGGGACGGTGACCGAGCGCTCCAGGCGGTGGATCTTCACGGCGTGGCACCGAAGATCACCAGGACCTCCAGGTCCTCCTCGATGTCGATGAACCGGTGCTCGACCCCGGCGCGGACGAAGACGATCGCCCCCGGCTCGACCGGGATGAGCGTGTCCTCCCCGTCCTCGTCCCCGACCCACAGCGTCGCCCGGCCCGCGACCACGTGGTAGATCTCGTCGTCGTCGTGCACCGGCTGGTCGTCCCGTGCACCGGCGGGCAGGGCGTAGAGCCCGAGGCGCAGGCTCCGGGAGTCGAAGAAGGGCAGGTAGGGGCCCTCCGTCGCCGCCAGCTCCCCTTCGAGCTGCTCGAGCCGGAACGCGGCCTGCGCCGGAGTGTCCCCTTTCTCGGAGCCGGACTCGTTCACCGGGGCATCATCCACCGGTCCGAGGGCCAGCGCCACGGGAGCGAGCAAGACGGCGGTCAGGGCGAGGGTGATCCAGAGGGTCGTCTCCATGTCCATGGCGGGCGTCTCCTTCGGTCGGTGGGTCGGTACGGGTCGGTCGTCAAGAGCCTATACCCTCTCCCGACGACCCGCTCCCGTCCCCCTCCCCCCGCGGTCCGCTCGGTGGCTACGGCAACGACCAGGGATCTGCGGAGGGGCGCGGTGAGTCCCTCGCCGGTCGCAGTTTGCCGCCGAGGGAGGAATCCTCTTGATCTCCCCCCAACTCCCTCGATCCCTCTCCCCCCTGGCGGGGGGTGAGGGACGCCCCCACCCTCGCTCCCCGGCCCGCTCGCTGGCTACGGCAACGAGCCGCGATCTGCGGAGGGGCGCGGTGAGTCCCTCGCCGGTCGCAGTTTGCCGCCGAGGGAGCTCACCGCGTCCCCTCCCGGCGAACGTTTCGGCGAAGGCGTCCACTCAGCCGGCAATCCCGCCCGTCAGGCCCGTTCCCCGGCCACGGCGTGCACCACGCGGTTCCGGCCCGCACGCTTGGCCTCGTACAGGGCGGAGTCGGCGGTCTGCAGCAGATCGGCGCTCAACCGGTCCAGGTCCGGCGAGCTGTCGTGGGGCACCTCGATCGTCGCCGCCCCCACGCTCAACGTCACCGGCCGCCGCCCCGCCAGCCGCTCCGCCACCACCCGCCGCAGCTTCTCCCCCAGGGTCCGCGCCCCCTCCTCGTCGGTCTCCGGCAGCAGGACGACCAGCTCCTCGCCGCCGATCCTGGAGACCGAGTCCGACGTGCGCACCGAATCGGACAGCAGCGCGCCCAGCTTGATCAGGAGCTCGTCGCCGGCCAGGTGGCCGTAGCGGTCGTTGTAGCTCTTGAACCGGTCCAGATCGAGATAGAGCAGGGAGAGCGGACCGCCGCTCCGGCTCGCCCGCCGCAGCTCCATGGTGAGCCGGCTCTCGAACGCCCGCCGGTTGCCCAGGCCGGTGAGCGGATCGGTGGCGGCGATCTCCTTGAGCGACAGGTTGGCCTGCTTCAGGTGGCGGTTGGCCTCCTCCAGGCGCCGGGCCAGGTCGCGGATGCGCTCCTCGGCGCGCTTGCGGCCGGTGACGTCCCGGGAGCTGGCGTGGATCTCCAGGCGCTCCGGGTCGGCGTCGAAACGCACCAGCCGGGCGGAGGTCTCGAACCAGGCCCAGGTGCCGACCTTGCGGCGGAAGCGGTAGGTGCAGGTGAACGAGCTGCCGCCGGCCAGGAGCTCCGCGTGGCCCTGCTCGAGCTCGGCGAGGTCCTCCGGATGGGCCAGCTCGAAGATCGATCTGCCGAGCAGCTCCTCCGGCTCGTAGCCCAGCAGGGGCCGCACCGCGGGCGAGACGTAGAGGTACGTCCCGTCCGGAGCGTGCCGCGAGATCAGGTCCGTCGAGGTCTCGGCCAGGAGCTGGAACTCCTCGCGGGTCTCCCGGAGCTTGCGCTCCGCCTCCTTGCGCGCGGTGACGTCCTCGATCTGCGCGATCTGCACGCGGGGTGCGCCGGTGGCCGGATCGCGCACCACCGAGAGGGTGAGCTTGGCCCAGGTGACGCCGCCCGAGCCGGTGATGTATCGTTTCTCCAGGCTTCCGGTGTCGCCCTCGCCGAGGGTGAGCTGCTCGTGGAGGCGGAGGCTCGCGGAGAGGTCGTCCGGGTGGGTGACGGACGCGAAGTCGGTGGCCAGAAGCTCCGCCTCGGTCCGGCCCAGGATGCGGCACAGGGCGGCGTTGACGCGCAGGAATCGCCCCGCCGGGTCGAGCAGGCAGATTCCGATCGCCGCGTTGTGGCAGGCCCGCTCGAAGAGGAAGTCGCCTTTCCGAGCTCGGGCCGGCTCCTCCGGGCGTCGCGATGAGTGCAGCACGCCCACGGCACCAGGGTAGGACACGCGGGCGGAGGATGCGCCACCCTGCGGGACGGGGGCGGAAACCCGCGGTCCGGGTGGTCGGGAAATCTCATGATGCGCATAAGAGAAT
>JASFUJ010000139.1:0-7164 GCA_050050355.1 Acidobacteriota bacterium | reverse complement strand
CTACGCCCAGTTCACCTACGCCTTCAACTACTGGGGGCCGCCCGGGGTCAACCGGGACACCTTCGTGGTGGTCCGCAAGGCCCCGAAGCCGGACTGGGCGGCCGAGATCGCCGCGGCGGGAGCCTCCACCGGACCGAGCGCAGGAAGGGAGTAGCCATGGACGTCCGCGCCCACACCTCGATGGTCTTCCACCTGGACAAGTGCATCGGGTGCCACACCTGCTCGCTCGCGTGCAAGAACATCTGGACCGAGCGCCCCGGCGCCGAGACCATGTGGTGGAACAACGTGGAGACCAAGCCGGGCACCGGCTACCCCACCCTGTGGGAGGACCAGGACGAGTACCGGGGCGGCTGGGTCCTGGACGGCGACCGCCTGAAGCTCCGCTCCCAGGGCCGGCTGAGCGGCCTGGCGAAGCTGTTCTACAACCCGCGCCAGCCCGGCCTGGACGACTACTACGAGCCCTGGACCTACCGCTACGGGGACCTCTTCGGCGCCCCGGCGGGCGACGTGCAACCCACCGCCGCCCCCGTCTCCCAGCTCACCGGCCGGCCGGTGGACGTGGAGGCCGGACCCAACTGGGACGACGACCTCTCCGGCTCGTCCCTCTACGCGCAGAACGACCCCAACCTGGCCAACCTCGGCCGGGCCGACCGGAGGGACCGGAGTGACCCGGAGGGAGGCCTCACCGAGGACGAGCGCCGGGCGCTGTTCGACGTGGAGAGCCTGGCGATGATGTACCTGCCGCGCATCTGCAACCACTGCGCGAACCCGAGCTGCGTCGCCTCCTGCCCGTCCGGAGCGCTCTACAAGCGGGGCGAGGACGGCATCGTGCTGGTGGACCAGGAGACCTGCCGCGGATGGCGCGCGTGCGTGGTCGCCTGCCCGTACAAGAAGATCTACTTCAACTGGAAGACCGGCAAGTCCGAGAAGTGCATCCTGTGCTACCCGCGGCTCGAGACCGGCCAGCCGCCGGCCTGCTTCCACTCCTGCGTCGGGCGCATCCGCTACATGGGCGTGGTGCTCTACGACGCCGACCGGCTGGAGGCCGTGGCGAAGGTGCCGGAGGCGGAGCTGGTGGAGGCCCAGCGGGAGCTCCTGCTCGACCCCCGCGACCCGGAGGTGGCCGCGGCCGCCGAGGCCAACGGCGTGCCGCCGGAGATGCTCGACGCGGCGCGCCGGTCCCCGGTCTGGAAATTCGTCCGGGAGTGGGGCCTCGCCCTGCCGCTCCACCCGGAATTCCGAACCCTGCCGATGCTCTTCTACGTACCGCCCCTGCTGCCGGTGATCGGCCGGATGGACCCGACCGCGGAGACCGAGGACGGCGCCTACGCGCACGCGGCGGACGACCCGGAGGCGTTCTTCACGCCGGTGGGCAAGGCGCGGATCCCGTTCGAATACCTGGCGTCGCTGTTCTCGGCCGGCGACGTGGCGACGATCGAGGGGGTCATGCGCCGGCTCCTGGCGGTGCGCCACCACATGCGGGCGAGCCGCCTGGGGGAGAGGGAGCAGGAAAAGGCCGCGGCCGTCCTGCGCACGGCCGGACTGACGCCGGAGGACGCCGAGGCGATCTATCGGCTGACGGCCCTCGCCACCCTGGAGGAGCGCTACGTCCTGCCGCCGCTCCACCGGGAGGAGGCGGTCGGCTTCGAGCCGGAGGCCGCCGAGTCCTGCCGCCAGCGGTGCGGCCTGGGCTTCACCCGGCCGCCGGAGCGCGGGAGCTAGGAGGTTGATCATGTTCGACCTGGTCCTGTTCGTGGGGCTGCCCTACCTGGCCCTGACGAGCCTGGTGGTGGGCTCCGTGGTCCGTCACCGCACGAACCGTTTCGGCGTGAGCGCGCTGTCGTCCCAGGTGCTGGAGGGTCGGAGCCTGCTCTGGGGCTCGGTGCCGTTCCACCTGGGTCTCGGCGTCCTGTTCGTGGGGCACCTGCTGCCGTTCCTGGCGCCGGGCCCGTGGCGCCGGGCGATGGCCCGCCCCGGGGTGCTGCTCACCGTGGAGGTGCTCGGCGTGGCCGCCGGGCTGCTGGCGCTGGCGGGGCTGGCGGTCCTGCTGGTGCGGCGGCTGGGCTCGGCGCGGGTGCGCGGGGCCACCCGGTGGATGGACGTGGTGATCGTCGTGCTGCTGATCGCCCAGGTGGGCCTGGGCCTCTGGGTGGCGCTCTCGGCCCGCTGGGGGGCCGTCTGGTCGACGGGGACGACGACGCCCTACCTGTGGAGCCTGGTCACGCTGCGGCCGGACGCATCGTACGTCGCCCAGATGCCGCTGCCGGTGAAGCTCCACCTGGCCGGGGCGTGGGTGCTCTTCCTGCTGGTGCCGTTCTCCCGGCTGGTGCACCTGTTCTCGGTGCCGGTCGGCTACCTGGTGCGGCCACCGCAGAAGGTGGTCTGGGCCACCCGTCGGCGGCCGGAAGCCCGGCCGTCTGATATAAATACCCCGGTATGAGTCAGAGCCTCCCCGAGCAGGGATCCTCCGACAAACCTCCGAAACGCATGGGCCTCGGCATCGCCCTGGGAGTCGCCCTGGGCGCCGCCATCGGGGCGGTGACCGGCGCCATGGCGGTGGCCGTGGGCAGCGGCGTGGCCCTCGGCGTGGGGCTCGGAGTCCTGCTCAGCAAGAACCCGACCCGCCGGCGCCTGAGCGCCTGAGCGGCCGGGGCCCGAGCCCACGGCCGCCCGGAGCTCCGCAGCCCGCCGACGCCGGCCCGACCAGGGACGCCAAGACCCTGGCCGGCCACGCCGTCAACGTGCGCCCCCGCTACTCCGCCTTCGCGACCTGGAGGGAGCTCTCCGCCAGCTCGCGAATCTCCCGCGGCGAGAGCATCCGCCGCTCCACGGGCTGCGACGGGTCGTCCGTCCCCGCGAGCTGCAGGTACGAGGATGCGGGATACGTGAACGGCAGCTCTGCTGCGGACTCCTGGCACATGTAACCAAGTGACTCGCACCACTGCCCATAAATCTCGTTGGCCGCCGCGACGAAGTTGGCCAGGTTCGGCCCGGGGTAGATCACGTACCGCTCCATCAACTGGTAGACGCCCACCACCTGCTCGGCCGGCGCTTCACCGAACGAGAACTCCTCGGTGATCGTCTGCTCGGAGCTCACCGAGACCGAGTACCCGAAGCTCTCCGTCAGTTGGGCGGACAGCTCTGCGAAGATCACCTTGTTGAAGCCGACCTTGGCGCCGACGGTGAAGCTGAGGGACTGGGACTCCGTCTCGGTGATCCCCTCGGTCACGGAGACCCTGGTCACGTGGGGCTCGTCCGCCGGCACCCAGGCCTGGGTGAGCCGGCGCCAGAACCGCACCTGGCTGATGCGCGTGCCCTCGCCGAGATCCGACTCTGGAGCCATCATCAAGACATCCAGCAGATCGTCGAAGTTTCCCTCGACCTCGTAGTCGGGCTGAACGACCTTCCCGTCCGGAGTCATGATCGACAGGATCGGATAGTTGATGTCGGTGATCGTCCACTTGCACTTCGTCGCCGTGCAGAACTGCGCCACCGGAAGGTAATCGAGGGTGGCCCCCCGATTCTCCACCGAGTCGCTTTCGGACGGCAGGCCGACCTCGGTCACGTTCGGTGGGACCTCGGGCCGCGGCGGCATCAGCCCCTCCGCCTCACCGACGATCTCGAACGTGGCACGGTCCTGTTCCTGGGGCGATCCCTTCCGGATGTTCATCGTGCGCTCCTTTCGGACGATTCATGGATTCCGACTGATCTCGGAGACCTCGGGCCCCGGCGGCCATCCACGGCATCCGCTGAGCTCACCCTCCGGAATGCGACGCAACGGCGTGGGACCGACTCCCGGCTCTCCTGTTCCAGTGCTCGAGCTCGTGACTGTACCGACCAACAGTCTTGCAGTCAAAGCGCATAACCCTGGTCGCGAAGGTGCAGGAATGCACGGACACACCGGAGGGAAGGGTGCCCTCCAAGGGAGCCGGCTGGGGCTCAACCGCGCATGCGCAGAACGACCTTGCCGGCCACACCACCCGCCTCGAGCGCCCGGTAGGCGTCGGCGATCTCGGCGAACGGCAGGACCCGGTCGATGACCGGGCGGATGCGCCCGTCCGCCAGCCGCTCGCCCGCGAACGCGGCGAAGCCCGACACCAACCGAGCCTTCTCGTCACGCGAGCGGGCGCGGAGCACCGAGCCCACGATCGTGAGCCGCCGGCGCAGGACCTGCGCCAGGTCGACCCGCGTGCGCGGACCGGCCATCAGCCCCACGAGGACCAGCCGCCCCCGGTCGCGGAGGGCGCTCAGGTGACGGTCCAGGTGCTCGCCGCTCACCAGGTCGAAGACCAGGTCGACGCCCCGGCCGCCCGTCTCCTCCCGAACCCGGTCCGCAAGCCCCTCCCCTGCCACCACCAGCACGTCGGCGCCCAGCGCGCGGAGCGGCTCCAGGCGGTCCGGGCTCCGGCCGGCGGCGAGCACCCGCGCGCCCAACTGACGAGCCACCTGGACGGCCATGGTGCCCATGCCACCGGTGGCGCCGGTGATCAGGACCGACCGTTCCGCGTTGCCCTCGGGTTCGGGGCTCAACCCGCCCTCCACCACCAGGTTGGTCCAGGCGGTCAGGCAGGCCTCGGGAAGCGCCGCCCCCTCCTCGAACGACAGGTCGCCGGGGAGCTCCATGAGCTGCCCGGCCGGCACGGCCACCCGCTCGGCGTGACCGCCCCCGGCCAGGAGCGCCATGACCCGGTCGCCGGGGCTCCAGCCCTCGACCTCGGCCCCGACCTCCCGGACGACGCCGGCGCACTCGAGGCCGGGGATCTCGGTCTCGCCGGGCGGCGGCGGATAGAGGCCCCGGAGCTGCAGGAGGTCGGCCCGGTTGAGGGCCGTGGCCCGCACCTCGACCAGGACCTCCCGGGACGAGAAACCCGGCTCGGGGAGGTCCCCAAGCCGGGCGGTGGGGCGCCCGCCGTCGGCGGGGCGGGCGCCCGGAAGGACGCCGAGGATCACTGGATCACCCCTTCAACCCCCCGGAGCTCGCTCGGCTCCAGGGGGTCGGTTGGTCGAGCGCTCGGCTCAGTTGCTGCCCACCGGCTCCGGGTGGCTCGGGTCCGGGCTCTCGGCCACGTCCGCCTTGCGCGGCTTGACGTCCTCGGCGGTGCCCACCAGCTTCATGGTGCCCTCCTCGAGCCACAGGTGGTCGCCGTCGAGCACCCGGCGGGCGATCTTGTACTTGAGCGCGTCGTCGTTCGACCACAGCTCCTGGAAGAGCCCCTTGATGCGGCGGCGGCTGGTGCGGCAGAAGAGGTCCGCGATCTCGACCGCCCGGAAGGCCTCGGAGTCGCCACGCTCGATCATCGCCTGGGCGCGGGAGACCGAGGCGGCCATGGAGAACAGCTCGTTGGCGATGTCCACGAGCCGGAACAGGAAGGCCTGCTTGTTCTGGAGCGCGGCCTGGTAGACCACCATGCCGTGGAAGATCTCCCGGGCCAGCCGGCGGGACTTGGCCTCGACGAAGCGCATGTGGCCCGCGAGCTCGCCGAACTCGGAGAACCTGGGCGGCAGGCTCCAGCCGAACCAGAGCGAGGGGTACCAGGTGGCGTAGAACGCGGCCATCTTCGGCAGCGCCGCCAGCTTCTCGGCCGGGCTCTTGTCCGGGTCGATCAGCGTGCCGGCCACCTCCAGGTGCTTGTCCACGGCCTCGCGGGCCATGAACAGGTGCATGATCTCGGTGGAGCCCTCGAAGATCTTGTTGATCCGGTAGTCGCGCATGATCCGCTCGACCGGCAGCGGCTCCTCGCCGCGCGCCGCGAGCGACCACTCGGTCTCGTAGCCGCGACCGCCGACGATCTGCATGGTCTCGTCGACGATCTCCCAGCCGCGGAAGGTGTTCCACTCCTTGCAGGCCGCGGCCTCGAGCCGGATGTCGTAGGCCTCGTCGTCGGCCATGGAGGTGGCCAGGTTGGCGATCGACTCCATGGCGTAGGTGTAGCCGGCCATGTCGGCGATCTTGTGGGAGATCGCCTCGTGGCGGCCCACCGGCTTGCCCCACTGGACCCGGGTGGAGGCCCACTTGCGGACGATCTCCAGGCACGCCTTGCCGACGCCCACCGTGCCGTTGGGGATCGACAGGCGGCCGTCGTTGAGGGTGGTGAGCGCGATCTTCAGGCCCTTGCCCTCCTCGCCGATCAGGTTGTCGGCGGGGATCTTCACGTCGGTGAAGCTGATCTGAGCGTTGGCCAGGGCCTTCAGGCCCATGAAGTGGCAGCGGTGCTCGACCACGACGCCCGGGGTCTCCATCTCGACCACGAAGGCGCTGATCTTCTTGGTCTTCGGGTCGCGGGCCATCACCACGATGATGTCGGCGATGGTGCCGTTGGTGCACCAGAGCTTCTCGCCGTTGATCACGTAGTGCTCACCGTCCGCGGTCTTCTCGGCGGTGGTCATGAGCCGCGCCGGGTCCGAGCCCACCTGGGTCTCGGTGAGGGCGAAGGCGGAGATCTCCCCCTTGGCGCAGCGCGGCAAGAACTTCTTCTTCTGCTCCTCGGTCCCGAACAGCTTCAGCGGGTTGGGCACGCCGATCGACTGGTGGGCCGAGAGCAGGGCCGACAGGTTGCCGTCATAGGTGCCCAGGAGCTGCATCACCTTCTGGTACTCGGTGTTGGTGAAGCCCAGGCCGCCGTACTTCTTCGGGATCTTCATGCCGAAGGCGCCCAGCTTGCGCAGCCCGTCGATCACCGTCTCCGGGTACTCGCCGGTGCGGTCGATCGCCTCCGGGTCCACCTCGTCCCGCAGGAACTCCTTCATGGCGTTGTAGAACGCCGCGAACTCGGGCCGCTCCCGGTCTCCGCGCAGCGGGTACGGGTGGATCAGGTCGAGCCGGAGGTTCCCCAGGAAGAGCTCCCGCATGAAGCTCGGCTTCTTCCAGTCCTTCTCGCGCGAGGCCTCCGCGACCTCCAACGCTTCCTGTTCGCTGACGTGATGCTGATCGGTCATGGGAGCCTCCTTGCTCGAGTTCAATGGGCGGCCGGGCGTGCATCGGCGGCCCGGAGCCACCACCGGCGGCCATCCGACCGGGGTCTCCGGCCCTGCCGGCTCGACGTCTCGGCTTGCAAATCTTGCAAACCGCGGGCCGACCGGGAACCATCCTAGCATCCGCCGCAGCGCAGCACAAACCTTTCCGCTTTGCGGCAAGAGCGGCATCCCATGGCCGCCTGCGGCGTC
>JASFUJ010000138.1:0-7177 GCA_050050355.1 Acidobacteriota bacterium | reverse complement strand
GCTCGTCGAGTCGGTCATTGGGCCATGCCTCCTTCCGGGGCTTCCGGGGCTTCGGGTCCGGCGCCGGCTCCCTTCGCCACCGGGTTCTTGCTGGGAACGAGGGTCCGCACCTCGAACATGGAGATCATGGGCAGCAGCCGCAGGAACAGGAACATCAGAGCCAGGAAGAAGCCGATGGTGCCGATGTACAGGCTCCAGTCCCAGAAGGTGCCGGCGTACATGTCCCAGGACGAGGTCAGGTAGTCCCGGTGCAGGCTCGTCACCACGATGACGTAGCGCTCGAGCCACATGCCGATGTTGACGACGATCGAGAGGGCGAACAGGGCCACCGGGGAGGCGCGGACCTTCTTGAGCCACAGGAGCTGGACCAGCACCAGGTTGCACAGGATCAGCATCCACCACTGGACGGCGTACGGCCCCGTGGCCCGGTTGACCGACATGAACCACTCGAACTCGTTGCCGCTGTACCAGCTCACGAACAGCTCCACCATGTAGCCGTAGCCCACGATCAACCCGGTGGCGAGCATCACCTTGCCCATCGCCTGGAGGTGGCGGGCGGTGATGAAGTCGTGGAGCTTGTAGAGCGCCCGGATCGGGATCACCAGGGTGAGCACCATGGCGAACCCGGAGTAGATGGCTCCGGCGACGAAGTACGGCGGGAAGATGGTCGTGTGCCACCCGGGGACCTGGGAGACCGCGAAGTCGAAGGAGACGACCGTGTGCACCGAGAGCACCAGGGGCGTCGCCAGGCCGGCCAGCAGGAGATAGACCGACTCGTAGTTCTGCCAGTGCCGCGCCGAGCCGCGCCAGCCGAGGGACAGGACGCCGTAGGCGTAGCGCGCCAGCTTCGAGCGGGCCCGGTCGCGCATGGTCGCCAGGTCCGGCACCAGCCCCACGTACCAGAACAGGAGCGACACGGTGCCGTAGGTCGAGACCGCGAAGACGTCCCAGATCAGCGGGCTGCGGAACTGGGGCCAGATGGCCATCGAGTTGGGGTAGGGGAACAGCCAGTAGAACAGCCAGGGACGCCCCAGGTGGAGCAGCGGGAACAGGCCCGCGCAGGCCACTGCGAACAGGGTCATGGCCTCGGCGAAGCGGTTGATGGAGGTCCGCCACTCCTGGCGGAAGAGCAACAGGATGGCCGAGATCAGGGTCCCGGCGTGACCGATGCCGATCCACCAGACGAAGTTGATGATCGCGAAGCCCCAGGCCACCGGCACGTTCAGGCCCCAGACGCCGACGCCCTTGGCGAACAGCCAGCCGATCGAGATCAGCATCATCATGACGATGCCGAACGCCACCGCCATCACCCCGAACCACCACAGGGGCGTCCTGCCGAAGACGGTATGGCTGATCCGGTCGGTGACCGAGGCGTGATCGTGCTCGCCGGTGATCACCGGCGGCTCGTAGTGCCTGCCGGCGCCGTTATCCATGACTGCCATGCTCGGTCCTCCCCGTCGTCACAGCGGGCTCCAGTCGAGGGTTGGGGTTTCTCAGCTTGGCCAGGTAGGTGGTCCGCGGCCGGGTGCCGAGCTGCTCGAGCAACCCGTAGTCGAGGGGCTCGGCCTTGCGGCGCGCCACCTCGGAGCTCGGGTCGTTGATGTCGCCGAAGATCAGGGCGTTCGACGGGCAGGCCTGCTGGCAGGCGGTGCGCACGGCGCCGTCCCGGATCGTGCCGTCGCCCCGGCCGCGCTGGCCGTCGACCTTGGCCTTGATGCGAGCCTGGCTGATGCGCTGCGTGCAGTAGGTGCACTTCTCCATGACGCCCCGGGCGCGGACGGTGACGTCCGGGTTGCGCACCATCTTCTCCACCTCGACGGTGTGGTCGGTGTACTTCAGGAAATTGAAGCGCCGCACCTTGTAGGGGCAGTTGTTGGAGCAGTAGCGGGTGCCCACGCAGCGGTTGTAGACCATGTCGTTGAGGCCCTCGTCGCTGTGGACGGTGGCCCCCACCGGGCACACCGGCTCGCACGGGGCCTGCTCGCAGTGCATGCACAGGACCGGCTGGTGATGGAAGGCCGAGACGCCGTGGGCGTCGTCGCCCTCGAAGTACCGGTCGATGCGGATCCAGTGCATCTCCCGCCCCTTCATCACCTGCTCCTTGCCCACCACCGGGATGTTGTTCTCGGACTGGCAGGCGACGACGCAGGCGTTGCAGCCGGTGCACGCGTTCAGGTCGACCGCCATCCCCCAGGCGTGGCCGTCGTACTCGAACCCCGGGTAGAACGAGGCGTCGACGTCCTCGTGGCCCATCTCCTCGACGAAGTGGGGGTTCTCCCGGTACTCGCCGACGGTGCCGGTCCGCACCAGGTGCCGCCCTTCCATCGAGTGGTGGTCCTGGGTGGTGGCCACCGGGTGGCGGCGGCCGGTCGGCTCCACCGTGCCGCGCGCCAAGGACATCCCGCCGGCGGTGCGCAGGGGGTAGACGTCGAAGCCGGTGCCCTCCGCCACCTTGCCGGCGCGCCGCCGGCCGTAGCCGAAATGCAGGGTGACCACGCCGTCGGCGTGCCCCGGGACCACCCACGCCGGCATCTCCACCGAACGCCCGTCCACCGTGACCGTCACCATCGGCCGCTCGTGCACCAGCTCGGGCTCGATCCCGTGGACGCCGAGCTCCTCGCCGGTGGCGGGGCTCATCAGGACCGCGTTGTCCCAGGTGATGCGGGTCGCGGTCTTGGGCAGCTCCTGGAGCCAGGCGTTGTTGGCGAAGCTGCCGTCCCAGACGGTCGGGTCCGGCCGCAGAGCGACCTCCAGGCCGTCCGCGCCACTCCCGGAACCGGGCAGCGCCCGGACCTCGTGCGCCGCCTCGGCGACGGCTCCGGCCGCGAGCCGGACGCCGTCCTGCCTGGGCTCGAGCGCGGTGCCTTCGACGAACCCGTCGTGGAGCGCCCGCCGCCAGGCGCGCTCGAAGTCCCCGCCGAGGCGCTGCCGCCAGTGGTCGCGGACGATCTGGTAGGTGGTCGCATCCGGCCGGTCGGCGAGCTGGGCGAGCACCTCGTGGGGCGTGTGCCCCCGGTAGAGGGGCTCGATCAGCGGCTGGATCAGCGAGACGGTGCCGTCGATCGAGCGGGCGTCGCCCCAGCTCTCCAGGTAGTGGGTCATCGGCAGGTGCCACTGACAGTACTCGGCGGTCTCGTCCTTGAAGAGGCCGAGGTGGACCCGGAGCTTCGCCCTGGTCAGGGCGTCGACGAAGCCGAGATCCGCCGGGGCGTCGAACACCGGGTTGGTGCCGAGGATGAGCAGGGTGTCGACGGCGCCGGCCTCCAGGTCGGTGACCAGCTCGCGGAGCGACGCCACCTGGTCGACCGGCTCGGCCACCACCGGGTCGGTGTAGACCACGGTCGAGCCGACCGCGCCCAGGACCTCGTTCATGGCGTGGGCCAGCACATGGACCGCGGCCGGCGCGCCGTCGCCGGCCACCACCAGGCTCCGGCCGGGGTGCGAGCGCAGGTCCTCCGCCACCGCGGGCAGCCAGCGGCGGGCCTCGTCCGGCAGGTCGGCCGCGTCCGCGGCGTCGATGTCCGGGACCCCCAGCTCGGCGGCGAGGGCCAGGGCGAAGGCGCCGATCCGGGACGGCGCCAGCGCCAGCCGGTGATCCGCCACCGAGCCGGTGTTGGAGGGGCTGGACTCCACCGCGTACAGGCGGTTCATGGCGGACGGGTCGGCCTCGGCGTTTCCGGAGGGGGCGGACGGGGCGCCCGCTCCCGAGCCCGCCCGGCGCCGCTCGGCCCACTGGTGGGCGTTGCGCACCGCGCCGGGACCCTGGGTCAGGAAGTCGGAGTCGAGCGCCACGATCACGTCGGCGTCGGCGAGCTCGTAGCGGACCTCCAGCGGCTCGCCGAACGCGCGCCGGGCGCCGGCCTCGGCCTCGTGACGGGCGGCCGGCTCGTACTGGTGCCACCGGGCGTCCGGCAGCTCCCGGAGGAGGGAACGGATCTGCTCCGCCAGGGACGGCGAGGTGACGGTGCCGGTCAGGATCCGCAGCCCGTCCCCCTGCAAGGAGCGCAGCGCCTGGACCCGCGGTCGCAGATCGCGCTTGAAGTCGTTCCAGGTGCGGATCTGGTTGAGATAGGTCAGCGTGCCGGACCGGTCCGGGTCGTAGAGCTGGAGCACCGACGCCTGGGCGAAGAGGTCGGTGCCTCCGCTCGGGTTGGCCGGGTGGTCGGGGTTGCCCTCGATCTTCGTCGGCCGCCCGGTGTGGCTCTCGGCGAGCACACCCTGTGCGTAGCCGCCCATGGCGTGGGCGGTGGCGAAGTAGAGCGGCTCCCCGGGCACCACCTGCTCGGGCTGCTCGACGTACGGGACGATCGACTCCAGGGGCTGGCGCGTGCATCCGGTGAGCCCGGCGAGCGCCAGCGAGGCGCTCGAAAGCTGGAGGAAACGGCGACGGGAGAGCCCGTCCTCCCATTCCGGGGCGTGGCGCGGAAACTCGCGCTCCAGCATCTCCCGGAAGCCGGGCGTGTCGGCCAGCTCCTCCAGGCTCTTCCAGTACCGGCGGCCCCGCAGGCCCTCCAGGCGCTCTCGGACCTCGGAGAGCTCGAGGGCGGGGCGCTCGGCGGGCGCCCGCTCCCCGGCCTGGCTCAGAATCTTGAAACGGTTCATCCGGTTCTCCTTCGACTCTCTGCTGACACCCACTCGACTCCGGGGCGACCGGGAATGGGACCTACCGGTGGCAGGTGGAGCAGGAGGTGAGGCTCTCGATGTCGTACTCCTCGATCAGCCGCGCTCCCAGGTCCGGCTGATCCTCCGGCCGTTCGTAGCCCATGGTGTAGACCTCCTCGCGCGGCCGGACGAACTTCTCCGGTTCGCGGTGGCACTCCAGGCACCACTCCATCTGGAGCGACGCGTGCTGGAACATGAGCGGCATCTTGTCGACCCGGCCGTGGCACGTCTCGCACCCGACCCCCTTGGCCAGGTGGATGCTGTGGTTGAAGTAGACGAAGTCGGGCAGGTCGTTGATGCGGGTCCACTGCAGGGGCTCACCGGTCTGGAAGCTGGCCCGCACCGGCTCGAGCATCGGGCTGTCGTTCCAGATCTCCTTGTGGCAGTTCATGCAGGTGGAGGTCGGCGGAATGCCCGCGAAGGAGGAGGTCTCCGCCGAGGTGTGGCAGTACCTGCACTCGATCCCCATGGCGGCCACGTGGTGGTCGTGGCTGAACGGCACCGGCTGCTTGAAGACTTCGCCCTCCCGGGTCACGTACGGGGAGCGCTGAAGCCGGTCCAGGGCGAGACCGCCCGCGACCAGCAGGACGGCGAGCACCACCAGGCTGCCCCTGGCGATGTAGTTGGCGTTGCGAGGGAAGAGCTGCGGCATGGCGTTCGACGGTCTCCCCGGTTCGGTCTCCCTCCGCGCGGCAGCCGTGGGGGGCCACCCGACGACGTCGGCGGGAGAAGATCTCGTTCGTGGTGGTGTGCTCCGGAAGTGCGGGTGTTTCTGTCCGCACGCGGATCGAGCTGTTTCCGAGGGCCCGGCCCCTCGAGGGGCGCCGATTGTGACCGAGGCCGTCCGCCCGTGTCAAACCCTCCCGTCCCACGGGGTGGTGTTCCGGCCCGCCGGACGCGAGGGCCCACGCCGTGAGATAGACTCTGGAATCCGTCGACCGTCCCATGCGTTGGGACCGATCGACCCCACCCCGCGAGGTGGCCTCATCGAGGAGCGAGACGCCAGTGGCAGCCAGCCCCAACGCACGGGAGATCCGATGAAAGAAGGAGCCGTCGCGCCCGGCGCCCGAGCCGGAGCCGGAGCCGGGATCGAGCGCCGAGCCGAAGCCCCGTCCTGGGCGCGCCTGCGAGAGCGCGCCGCACTCTACCTGGAGCTCACCAAGCCCCGGATCACGGTGATGGTGCTGGTGACCTGCGTGGCGGGGTTCGTTCTCGCGATGAACGGGGCCCGGAACGCGACGGGAAGCGCACCGGGGGGCGGCTGGCAGGCGCTCCTGCTGCTCTTCCACGCCCTCGTCGGCACCGCGCTGACCGCCTCCTCCGCCTCGGCCCTGAACCAGGTGATGGAGCGGGAGCAGGACGCCCGGATGCGCCGGACGGCGTCGCGACCCCTGCCCTCGGGCAAGCTGGACTCGGGCCGGGCGCTCGTCTTCGGCGTCGCCCTCGGCGCCGGCGGCGTGCTGTGGCTCGCCGCGGGGGTCAACCTGCTGACCGCGGTCCTGGGCGGGCTGACCGTCGTCGCCTACGTGCTGGTCTACACGCCGCTCAAGCGGCGGAGCTCCCTCGCCACGGTCGTGGGCGCCGCCCCCGGGGCCATGCCCCCGGTCATGGGCTGGGCCGCCGCCACCGACACCCTGGGCCCCGGCGCATGGGCCCTGTTCGGCATCCTCTTCTTCTGGCAGCTCCCCCATTTCCTGGCGATCGCATGGATGTACCGGGCGGACTACGAGCGCGGCGGCTTCCCGCTGCTCCCGGTGATCGAGCCGGACGGCGGCTCCACCGCCCGCCAGGCGGTGATCTGGGCGGCGGCGTTGATCCCGCTCTCGCTGATGCCCGCCGCTCTCGGTCTGATGGGCCCGGTCTACGGCGTGGGCGCCCTCGTCCTGGGCCTGGGCTACCTGACGGCGAGCGTCTCCTTCGGCCGCCGCCGGACCGGATCCACGGCGAGGACCCTGCTGATCGCCTCGATTCTCTATCTGCCGGGAATCCTGGGCGCGATGCTGGCGGACGGTCTGATCGGGCTCGTCGTCTGACCGGCTCGTGAGCGCGACCCCGCGGCCGCTCCCCGGCCGCCACGGAATGAACACCCCCACCACCACGCCTGCCGTCGAGGCCCGAGACCTCCGCTTCGCCTATCCGGAGCGGGTGGCCCTCGACGGCGTGTCCTTCCGGGTGGATCCGCCCCGCCGGGAGCCCCCGGACGACGATCCCGGCGGAGGAGGCGCCCCCGGAACCCTGTTCGGCTTCCTCGGCCCCAACGGCGGCGGCAAGACGACGCTGTTCCGCATCCTCGCCACGCTCCTGGCCCCGGGAGCCGGCGCGGTGCGCATCTTCGGTCACCGGTTGCCGGACGAGGCCGCCGCGGTCCGTCGCCGCCTCGGCGTGGTTTTCCAGTCCCCCAGCCTCGACCTGGAGCTCACCGTCCGCGAGAACCTGGTCCACCAGGGGCGGCTCCACGGGCTGACCGGAACGGCCCTGGTCGGCGCGATCGCCGACGCGCTCGGCCGGCTCGGCC
>JASFUJ010000137.1:0-7276 GCA_050050355.1 Acidobacteriota bacterium | reverse complement strand
TGGAGACCGTGTGCTCCAGGAGGCCGCCCAGGTAGGCGTGGTGCATGACCTTCGCCGCCGGGTGCTCGCGCAGGGCGTCGCCGTGGACCTCCAGGGTCTCGCGGGCGAGCCGCTGCAGCACCGGCCTGTCCACCGTCTCCGGGTAGATCGCCTCGAGCCGGTGCCACAGGTCGTCGATGTCCTCGGGTGAGGACGGGATCAGCCTGGTCTCGTCGAAGCCGTAGCGGCGATCCTCGTCGGTGACCTTGCGGCACTTCTCGATGGAGATCTGGAGCTGGTCCCGGTAGGTCTTGACCAGGCCGGTGAAGGCCACGAAGCCGTGGGCCTCGAAGTCCCCGTCGAGGGCGGGGGAGCCGGACCAGACCTTGGCGGAGATGCTCCCCGAGGCGTCGGCCAGCACCATGTCCAGGTAGTTCTTGCCCGTGCGATCCTGGCGCAGCTCCTTGCGGGCGAGCAGGGCGAAGCCCTGCACCTGGTCGCCCGCTTCCCAGTCGGCGATCGGCTCGTTGACCCGTTTCGGCATCCGGCAATGCTACAGGATCGTCCGGAGCCCCCGGAATCTCCGTCCCTGGCACCGGCGTTGCTTGGGGCGACAGAGTCATGCGCTTCCTCCTCTCACGCTCCCGAGCCGTCGTCGTCGCGGCACTCCTCGCCGTGCTCGCGGGCACCGCTGCCGCCGCCGGTGAGCCCGCCCCACTCTGGCCGGAGGATCAACGGTCGTTCTACCTGGACGGACCCGGGTGGCTGCTGAGCGAAGAGCAGCGCGCCGAGCTGCTCGAGATGACCGGGACCGAGCGCGCCGCGTTCATCGAGCGCTTCCTCTCGGCCGAGGATCTGCCGGCGGTCTCGGCCGACGAGCTGGGAGAGGCCATCGAGCGCCGGCGCCGCCTGATGCGCTCCGGGTTCACCTCGCCCCGCGACGTCCGGGCGCAACTGCTCTTCCTCCACGGCCCCCCGGCCGAGCGGCTGGTGATCGACTGCGGCGAGGCGTTCCAGCCGCTCGAGATCTGGCGCTACCCGCGGCGCACCCCGGACCCGGGCGGGGACGAAGGGGCGCTGCGCCCCCTGGTGGTCTACCGGCCCGGGGCCGGCACCCCGTGGAAGCTCTGGACCCCGTTCGACTCCAAGCGCGCCCTCTACACCGAGCAGATGGTCTACTTCCTGGAGCAGTGGCACGAGCTCAACGGACGCCTGTTCCGGGCCGTCCGGTTCGATCTCCAGTCGTGCGACGAGACGCGGCAGGTGGACGAGGCGACCGGGGTCAAGGGGCTGCTGGGGTTCGAGCGGGACCGGCCCACCGCCGAGGCGATCTACGCCTACCTGGAGCCGCCGCGGGATCTGGGGGAGTGGGTGCAGCGGGCGCTCCGGACCGACGCGCCCGGACGGCGCGCGGAGCTGAACCCCGGCCCGGTGGAGGTCTTCTTCCCCGAGGTCCGCGGCCAGCGCCTGGTGACCCGTTTCGTGATCCGGTTGCCCGGGGACGTCTCGCTGGCCACCGCCCCGGCGGACTCCGGCGACGGCGAGGAGCACCGGCTGGTCGTCGAGGGGCTGATCGAGGAGGGGGCCTCGGTTCTGGACCGGTTCCGGGTCCGCTTCGTGGTGCCGGCCGAGCAGCTCCGTGAGGCGGACGACGGGGCCGCCGGGGAAGGGCTCGCCCTGGTCTGGGACGAGCCGCTCCGCCCGGAGCAGACCTACATGGTGCGCCTCTGGGTGCGCGACGAGCTGGGGGGCGCGGCCAGCTACCTGGCCCGGGGCTTCCGGGCGCCCCGGAACCCGGAACCGATGCGCCTCGAGCTCGACCCGGACCGGGCGGTGGAGGCATTCGACCGGTCCCTCGGGGAGCGGCAGATCGCCGGCGCCGACAGCCTGCTGCTGGTGCCGCCGGTGGAGGACATCGTGCTCGGCCTGTGGCGGGCGGAGGCGATCGTGACCGGCCAGCGGATCGACAAGGTGGCCTTCTCGGTGGACGGCGAGCTCCAGCTCACCGACGGCCGCCCGCCCTACTCCGCCGAGCTCCGGCTCGCCCGGTTCCCCAAGGAGCAGGTGGTGCGCGCCGAGGGGCTCGACTCGGCGGGGGAGCCGGTCGAGGCGGACGAGGTGGTGATCAATCAGCCGCGGGGCGCGTTCTCCGTCCGCATCACCGATCCGCCCCCCGGCGTGGCCCTGTCCGGCGAGGTGGAGGTGACGACCCAGGTGGTGGTGCCGGAAGGCCGCCGGGTCGAGCACGTGGTCTACGAGGTGGCCGGTGAGGAGGTGGCCCGCCTGGAGCATCCGCCGTGGCAGGCGACGGTCCGGGTCCCCGCCGGGGGCGGGCTGACCTACCTGTCCGTGACCGCGACCCTCGACGACGACCGGACGGGCGAGGACGTGCGCCTGCTCAACGCCCCGGACTTCGTCGAGCGAGTCGACGTGGACCTGGTGGAGCTCTACGCGGCGGTCACCGAGGGCGGACGTCCGGTCAAGGGCCTGACCGCTGACGACTTCCAGGTCTCCATCGAAGGCCGGCCCGTGGAGATCGACCGGTTCCAGCCGGTCAACGACCTGCCGCTCACGGTCGCCATCACCATCGACAGCTCCGGCTCCATGGCCTCGGCCCTGGTCGAGGCCCAGAAGGCGGCCCGGGGGTTCCTGCAGAACGTGGTGGGCGTGCGCGACCACGCGTTCGCCGTCGGCTTCGCCGACACGCCGATCCTGCTCATGCCGCCGACCAAGGACGCCGACGCCGTGGCCGACTCCCTCGGCCGTCTGCGCTCGGTCGGCTGGACCGCCCTCCACGACGCCGTGGTCACCAGCCTGTACTACTTCCGCGGCTTCCCCGGCCAGCGGGCGATGGTGCTCCTCTCGGACGGCGACGACACCCGGAGCGCCTATGCCTTCGAGGACGTCCTCGAGTACGCGCGCCGCAGCGGGGTGGCCATCTACACCGTCGGCCTGAACGTGGGCCGTTCCAGCATCACCGCCCGGCGCAAGCTCAGGCAGCTCGCCGAGGACACCGGGGGCCGGGTCTTCTTCATCGGCGAGGCGTCCGAGCTCTCCGGAGTCTACGGCCAGATCGAAGAGGAGCTCCGCAGCCGCTACCTCCTGGCCGTCTCCCCCGAGGCGGGGAGCGGCGAGGGCTACCGGGAGGTGGAGGTGACGGTGGACCGTCGCGGGGTGGAGGTGCGGACGGCGCGGGGGATCTACCCCTGAAGGGCAATTAGAACTGCAATTAGGAATTAGGAATTGGGCGGGGTCGCCAGGCGGGGCTGTGACGGCTGAAGGGGCGCCGGGGTGAGCTCGAGTGAACGGGAGGATTCACCGATGAAGCCGAAGAAGAGGACGGAGGCGGTGCGGAGGGCTGGGCAGGTACGGATCTGGCTGGTCTGCTTCCTGTTCGTCGCCGCCCTAATTCCTAATTCCAAATTCCTAATTCCTCATTGCGAAGCGGCGGCGGGTGCCGCGTCGTTCGTTTTCCCCAGCTTGAACGGCAAGTACTCTATGGACGGCACACAGCTCGAGCCGATTCGCCAGGGCGCCCTGACCATTCACCTGTCGTCGCCGTCGAACCTGCTGATCATCCGGGGGCACGCGCTGGAGCTCGAGCCGCTGCCGGACGGGTCGTACCGCTCCCGGGTGACGGTCGATTTCCAGGGCAAGGGGGCCCTGGTCGCCCGGTTCGAGACGTCCAACGGGACGACCTCCTCGCCGATGGAGGACGAGCTGGTGGTGCCCCGCCAGACCCTCGACCTGAAGGGGCGGGTCCGCTTCCACCGGGTGCCGGAGGGCTGGGAGGTCACGGCGCTGGAGCTTCCCCGGATCGCCCGGGTCGACATCCGCAGCCGCCTCGCCATCAGCCTGGTCACCACCTGCGAGCAGCTCGCCGCCTTCCTCGGCCTCGACTGCGGCGGCCTGGACCGGTCCCTGTCGAGGGTCGAGGTCCCCCTCCCGGAGCCCGGGACGGTCTTCTTCCTCGAAGAGGCCGACCTGACCCCCGAAGAGGTGCGGCGATTGGACGGGTTTCTGGGCACGGGAATTCCGTAAACGCCTGCCCCCGTTTTACTTTGCGGCCGGCGACCCCCCTCCCGCGCCACCCCCCACGCAGCAGGGCAGCAGGACGGCAGGACAGCAGAAGATTCACCGACAACCCCACGACCGGAGGACCCGACCCCACGATGAGCTCGCGCCGTAGCGTCAACCGCCTGTACTACTTCACCACCGAGGACGAGAGCATCCTCGCCGAGAGCTTCCCGCGGATCGAGGAGAACGTCTTCGCCGTCACCTACAAGGTGAAGGGCACCGACGACGTCTTCGTCACCACCGCCGAGACCCGGGAGGCCATGGAGCGCCACGACATCTCCCACAACATCCTCGCCGAAGAGGACGGGGCGAAGCTGGCGCTCCACCACTCGCCGCTCTCCAAGGAAGAGCTCACCGACTACGAGGACGCGCTCAAGGCGCTCACCCTCGCCCACCGCGCGGTCGCCATGGCCTGCGTCGGCGTCAACGGCGAGGGCAACCTGGGCTTCGACCTGTCCAAGGGCACCCAGCAGTTCACGTACTTCACCGCCCCGGCGGGGCACACCTTCATCTGGCGCCTGTTCACCGAGCGCGACGAGGCCCGGAACTTCCTCGCCAAGCTCACCATGAACGACAAGAAGGCCCTGGACTGGGTCGATTCGATCCCCCTCGACCACGCCGGCGAGCTGCAGGGCTTCCACTAGGATCCGGGCCCGGCGGGAGGGGACGAGCCCCTCCCCTACACCTCGTTCGCAACCCGCCGGCCTGGACGGCCGCGTCCCCTTTTCCCCTCCCAAGACCGGCTTCTGCCGGTCGTTCTGGTGGGTCAGGGAAGGGGACCGAGGGGTTGTGGGGGTGATCCGGTCGGCGATGACCCGGTAGGCGGGGGGCTTGTCCCCCCGCGCCTTTCCTCTAAGATCAGGGCCGCGATGGAGCACTTGCCGCTGTTCGACGGGCTCGATGGAGCCGATCCGACCTATTCGGTCTCCGACCTGTGCGAGGAGATCAAGGGCTTCCTCGGCACCGCCTTCTCCTCCGTCTGGGTCGTGGGGGAGGTCCAGCGAGTGCGCCAGAGCCGGCGCGGGCACCTCTACTTCGAGCTGGTGGAAAAGGGCGCCGCCGACGACATCCTGGGCAAGATCGACTGCGTCCTCTGGCGGAGCGACCACCAGCGGGTCCAGCGCCTCCTCTCCCGGACCGACCAGCGGATCGACGAGGGCCTGCAGATGCGCGTGCGCGGCGGGGTCGACTTCTACCCGCCGGCCGGGCGGCTGCAGCTCATCGTCCGCGAGGTGGACCCGCTGTTCACCATGGGCCTGCTGGCCCAGCGCCGGCAGGAGACCCTGGAGGCGCTGGCCAAGGCCGGGCTCATGGAGCGCAACAAGGCGCTCCCCCTGCCCGAGCTGCCGCTCACGCTGGCGCTCGTGACGTCCCACGGCAGCGCCGCCTACCACGACTTCCTCCACGGCCTCCAGGAGAGCGGCTACGGCTTCCGGGTGCTGTTCGTCCACGCGTCCGTCCAGGGCCGGAGCGCCGAAGCGGAGCTGGTCTCGGCGCTGGAGTCGCTCGCCGGTGCCCCGATCGACTGCGCCGCGCTCATCCGGGGCGGCGGATCGAAGACCGACCTGGCCGTGTTCGACAGCCGGCCGGTGGCCGAGGCGGTGGCCACCGCGCCCTTCCCGGTGCTCACCGGCCTGGGACACGAGATCGACCAGTCGATCACCGACATGGTGGCCCACACGGCGCTCAAGACCCCGACGAAGGTGGCGGAGCTCCTGGTGGAGCGGGCGGTCCGGGCCGATCAGCGCCTGGAGCTGGCGATCCGGGACCTCCGGCGCGAGGCCCTGGAGCGGCTGCGCCGGGGGCGCGAGGCGCTGGGCAGCGCCGAGCGGGGGGTGGAGCTCGCCCGCACCCGGCTGACCGCCGCCGGAGCCCGCCTGCAGGAGGTCTCCCGCGCCCTGGCGCGCACCGGGCGCATGCGCCTGGCCGCGGCCGGAACCGCCGCGGAGGCGACCGCCCGGCGCCTGGCCGAGGTGGCGCCGCGCCTGGTGGGGCGGCGCCGGAGCGAGCCGCGGGGCCTGGCGGACCGATTGGTGGCGGCGGCCCGCGGACGCCTCCGGGAGGCGCGGGCGACCGTCGGCGGGCTCGAACGGCTCACCGCGGAGCTCGCGCCCCAGCGCGCCCTGGAGCGGGGCTTCAGCATCACGAGAAACGCCGCGGGCCGGGCGCTCAGGCGGCCGGACGACACCGCGGCCGGAGAACGGATCACCACACGACTCGCCGGCGGCACCGTGGTCAGCCGGGTGGAGGAGACATGAGCGAGAAGCGAGGGAAGGGCGACAAGGGCGACGAGATCAAGTTCGGCGAGGCCCTGGAGGAGCTGGAGGCGATCCTGCGACGGATCGAGAAGGAGGAGATCGACATCGACTCCCTGTCCGAGGAGCTCCAACGGGCCGCCGAGCTGCTGGAGCTCTGCCGCGGCAAGATCAAGAAGGCCGAGGTGGAGGTGACCCAGATCGTCCAGAAGAGCCTGCAGGAGGAGGAGGACGAAGATCAGGGCGGAGCCCGGTGAGGGGGTGCCCTGGCGGGCACGGTCGGCCGGGGCGGAGCCCGGCCGCTTCGAGCCGGCCTCCGCGCCGGCCGAGAGGACCGGAGGTCCCTCCCTATTCCCCCTCGAACGCCTGCTCCAGCTCCGCGAGCATGTCCCGCTCGGCCTTCGACACCTTGCCCACGCCGAGGATTCCGCCCGCCGCCGCGGCCACGCGCTCCGCCCGGTGGAGCAGGTCGTCGTGCAGGGCCTTGCGCTCGTCCGGGTCGAGCGCCTCGCCGAGCGTCCGCACGTAGTCCTTCCAGGCCGTCAGCAGCTTGCGCGGCGGCCGCTCCGAGAGCCAGTCGTCGAGCAGTGCCCGGGCCGGGCTGTCCGGGGCGATTCCGGCCTCCCCGGCCGCCTGCAGGACCGCGTCGTGCTCCGCCTGGTGGACGGCGTGGTCCGCCCAGGCCATCTCGACCAGCGGGACCAGCCCCAGGGCCGCGACCGTCTCGGCGGACACGCCGAGCTCCGCCAGCTTGTCGAGGACCGCCTCGTCCTGGATGCCCGAAGCCTCGGCCAGGCTTTCCCGCGTGGCCCGCTGCTTCGCCTCCCGGTGCAGCCGCTCCTTCAGCTTCTTCTCCCGGTGCGCGAAGAAGGTCTCCTCCAGCGCCTTGCCGCGCTCGCCCATCACTCGACTGTCCCTGCCTCCGGCCATCGTGGTCCCCTCGTCGGTGTCGTGTGGTCCGTGGT
>JASFUJ010000136.1:0-7298 GCA_050050355.1 Acidobacteriota bacterium | reverse complement strand
CCGCCGCCACCGCCACCATCACCGCCGTCTACGCCGCGGGGATCGCCGCCTTCAACTGGGTCTTCCAGGGCGCCGGGTTCGCGAGCCACCCGTACTTCCCGCTGGTCTTCGCCCTGGCCATCGTGCTCGGGCTCGAGCCGCTCCGGCGCCGGCTCCAGGGGCCGGTGGACCGGTTCTTCCTGGGGGACCAGGCCCGCCTCCAGGACACCCTGCTCGAGATGGGCGAGGCCCTGCGGGCGCAGGTGGACCCGGCGGAGCCGGTGCGGGACCTGGTCCACACGCTGCCCAGGCGCCTGGACCTGCGCTTCGCCGCCCTCTACCGGCCGGAGGGGGCGGAGCTGGTGCGCGTCGCCGGTCCCGAGCACCTGCCGGAGCGCCTCCCGGGGCGGCGCGCCCTCCACGACCTCCTCCAGGCCGAGGGCTCGATCGCCCGGGTCGGTGAGCTCGACCCGGCCGAGCCCGAGCTGGACGACCTCCTGCGCCTGCTGGAGGATCGGGGCGTCGAGGTCCTGGGCGAGCTGGCGTCGCCGCGCAACCGCCTGGGACTGCTCCTGCTCTCCGGCAAGAGCTCCCAGCTCGCGTGGGAGCGCAAGGAGCTGGAGCTCCTCCGGGGGGTCCTCTCCCAGGCGGCCATCGCCCTGGAGACCAGCCGCCTGCTCGAGGAGCGGACCCGGCAGGCGGAGCTGGAGCGCGAGCTGGAGATCGCCGCCGAGATCCAGTCCAGCGTGCTGCCGGAGCGGGTGGCCCTCGCGCCCGGGTGGCGCGTGGCGGCCGTCTGCCGCCCGGCCCGGCACGTGGGCGGCGACTTCTTCTCCGAGCTCCCGACCGGCAGGAACGGCCATGATGGACCGAGGGCCCTGATCTACGCCGACGTGGCGGGCAAGTCGGTGCCGGCGGCCCTGATGATGATGGCCGCCCAGGAGGTGCTCCACTCGATCGCCATGACCCACCCGGAGCCGGAGCTGCTGCTGGAGCTGGCGAACCGCCGCCTGTACCAGCTCCGCCGGCACAGCTTCGTGGCGCTCGGCTACCTGGCGGCGGCCGAGCGCGGCCGGACGCTCACCTATGTGCTGGCCGGCCAGCCGGGTCTGCTGCGGCGCTCCCGCGTGGGCCGGGTGGACGAGCTCCCCCTGGACCCGGATCGCCTGCCCCTGGGAGCCCTGCTCGACGCGCCGCACCGGCCGCTGGCGGTGGACCTGGAGCCCGGGGACGTGGTCCTCGGCTACTCGGACGGGGTGATCGAGGCCTCCTCGCCCACCGGGGAGTTCTTCGGCGTCGAGCGCCTGGTCGCGGCCCTGGAGCGCGGCCCCGCCGAGCCCGAGGGGGCGATCCACACCGTCCTCGACGCCGTGGATCGGTTCACGGGAGGGCATCCGCCCTACGACGACCTGACGCTGGTGGCCGTGAGCCGCCAGCCGGAGGAACCCTGAGATGAAGCGAATCGGCGGGTTGTTGCTCGTGATCGCCGCCCTGGCGGGCCTCGCGGCCGGTCTCTGGGCCGTCTTCGCGTCCGGTGGGGGAGGGGAGGAGTGGTCGTGCGAGCCGGAGCGGGCCCGCGAGGAGCTGGAGGCCGGCCTGGCGGCGAGCATGAAGTTCTACCAGGGGGACGCCCTGGAGCACTTCGAGCGCGCCCTGGAGCTCTCGCCGGACTGCGCCATGGCCCGGCTCGCCGTGGTCCGCAGGCTTCCGTGGGGCACCGACCGGCAGAAGCGGTTGCTCGCCGAGCTGGAGGCGACCGACCTCGACGGCCTGCCGGACCGGGAGGTCTTCCTGGTCCGCTACTGGCTGGCCGAGCTCCACGAGGAGCCGGAGCGCCAGCGGGAGATCCTGGACGCCTACCTGGAGCGCCACCCCGGGGACCCGTTCGCCCTCGAATATCGCTGCGAGCGCCTGTGGGCCGGGGAGAGGTACGACGAAGGGGAGTCGTGCTACGAGCGGCTGCTCCGGCTCAACCCCAACTGGATCGTGGCCCAGAACCGGCTCGGCTACCTGGCCATGGCGCGCGGCAGCTTCGACCGGGCCGAGGACCGCTTCCGCACCTACCGCTACGTGGCCCCCGACCAGGCCAACCCCCACGACTCCCTGGGCGAGCTGCTGGTGCTCCGGGGCCGGTACGAAGAGGCCGAGGCCGAGCTGGAGGCGGCCCTGGCGGTGCGGCCCGACTTCTGCGCCTCGTACGGCAACCTGATCTTCGCCGGCCTGGACCGGGGAGACCCGGAGGCCGCCCGGGCGGCCCTGGCCCGGGGCCTCCGGCAAGAGCCCTGCGACGGCCTGCGGCGCCTGGAGTGCGAGATCGACGCCTTCGCCCTCTACCTGGAGCGGGACTGGGAGGGGCTCGCCGCCCGCTGGGGCGAGCCGTGCCACGGTGAGAAGCTCGCCGCTCCCTGGCTGCCCCACTTCGGGGCCCTGATGATCGGCGACCTGGAGCTGGCCGGTACCATCGAGGGCCAGCTCGCGGACCTGATCTCCAAGTACGGCGGCGAGAAGATGAGCCCCCGCGACGTGGATCTCCTGCGGGGTCTGCGCCTCCTGGCCGAGGGGCGTCCGGCCGAGGCCGAGACGACGCTCCGCCGGGCGGACGAGGGCCTGCTCTACCGCAACCTGGGCATCGGCCGGTTCAAGCTCTTCATCCGTCTCGCCCTGGCGGAGGCCCTCCGGCGCCAGGGCAAGACCGCCGAGTCCGAGGCGCTGGTGCGGGAGGTCGCCGCGGTCAACCCCCACTACGCCGAGATCTACCGCTCCGGGGAGCTGCCGCTGCCGGGAGCCTGAGCCGGCAGGCTCTCGGCCGAGGCGTACGTACCGCGGACGATCCGCCGAGCGTTGACCGCCCGGGACCCTACCCCTCTGCGTGACTGTTCCCACCCATCCCGGTGTGGCGCTCTCCTGATATTCGACATGACGTTGACGAAGAAAGAAAGATTATTGTAAGATAGGTGATATTGGAAACATAAGAGGTCTCGGCGAGAGCGAGCGAGCGGCGAATCCTCCACAGGCCCATCCGTCTCCCTTCGAGCTCCTGCTCGTCCTCGTAGCGTCCGTCCAAGACCCGCGATCCGCGGAGCCTTTGCCGGGCGCCACGGAGCGCCGCCAGCCGTCCGGTGACCTCCAGGTCCCGACCGCTGCTCCGAGGCACCGGGAACCCACTTCGAGTCGCGCGACGCGACGAAGGGAGGACGTCAGATGCCCATCGCTCCGACCTACCCCGGGGTCTACATCGAGGAGGTGCCCAGCGGCGTGCGGATCATCACCGGCGTCGCCACCTCCGTGACGGCGTTCGTCGGGCGCGCCGTCCGCGGCCCCGTGGACGAACCCGTCCCGATCCACGGATTCGGCGACTTCGAACGCACCTTCGGGGGCCTGTGGGAACGAAGTCCCATGAGCTATGCGGTGTGGGATTACTTCACCAACGGCGGAAGCCGGGCCCTCGTGGTGCGTCTGTTCCACCCTCCGGCCACGGGGAATGGCGTGGCGGTCGTCACCCTGCCCGGGGAGGGTGGAGATCTGCTCCTCGAGGCGGCGAGCCCGGGCGCCTGGGGCAACGGTCTGGCCGCCACGGTGGACCGGGACGGGATCGACGACGAGGTGGCCGAGCTCCACGGTCTCGAGGCGGCGGACCTCTTCAATCTCACGCTCACCGACCCGTCGCCGGGCGGCGGGACCGAGCAGCTACGCAACCTGTCGGTGCTCGACGGTTCCCGCCGTGTGGACGAGGTTCTGGCCCGCGGCTCCCGCCTGGCTCGCGTGCGGGGATCGCTGCCGGGTTCGCCGCCCGCGGACGGGGAGGCCCGGGCGGAGGGCGGCGAGGACGGCGCCGGGCTGGCCGCGAAGGACTACCAGGGCAGCGAGGAGGCCAAGACCGGAGTCTTCGCCCTGGAGAAGGCGGACCTGTTCAACCTCCTGTGCATCCCGCCGGACGAGCGCGACGGCGACACGGAGCCCGCCGTCTACCAGAGCGCCCTCGACTACTGCCGACGGCGGCGAGCGGTCTTGCTGGTGGATCCGCCGGTGGCATGGGGGCGGAATCCGATCCCGGTGCGCGCCGCGAAGGATGGCCTGGCGGCCCTGAACCTCAGCGGCCCGTCGGCCCGCAATGCGGCCCTGTATTTCCCGCGTCTGGTGGCGCCGGACCCCTTGCGCGAGGGCCAGGCCGGCACGTCCGTGCCCTGCGGCGCGGTGGCCGGGGTGATCGCACGCACCGACGCCGAGCGGGGGGTGTGGAAGGCACCGGCCGGCACCGACGCCGCGCTGGCGGGTGTTCAGGGCCTGGAGGTGGAGCTGACCGACGCCGAGAACGGCGAGCTCAACCCCCTCGGCATCAACTGCCTGCGCAACCTGGCGGCGGCCGGCCGGGTGGTGTGGGGGGCCCGGACCCTGCGGGGGGCCGATCGCCTGGGCGACGAGTACAAGTACCTGCCCGTGCGGCGGCTCGCTCTCTACCTGGAGGAGAGCCTCTACCGGGGGACGCGCTGGGTGGTGTTCGAGGAGAACGACGAGCCTCTGTGGACGCAGATCCGCCTCGACATCGGCTCGTTCCTCGACACCCTCTTCCGCCGGGGAGCCTTCCAGGGCTCCTCGCCGCGGGAGGCGTACTTCGTCCGGTGTGACCGGGAGACCACCACCCAGGAGGACGTCGACCGCGGGGTGGTCAACATCGTGGTCGGCTTTGCGCCGCTGAAGCCGGCCGAGTTCGTGATTCTGAAAATCCAGCAGATCGCCGGCCGGACGGCGGCGTGAGGAGGGCTTCATGGCCCAGTTCAGCGTCAATCCACAGCGCTTCGATCCGTACAAGAACTTCAAGTTTCGCGTCAAGTGGGACGGCCGCTACGTCGCCGGGGTGAGCAAGGTGGGTGCGCTCAAGCGCACCACCGAGGCGGTGGAGCACCGCGAGGGTGGCGACCCCAGCACCGTGCGGCGGTCACCGGGCCAGACCAGGTACGAGGCCATCACCCTGGAGCGGGGCGTCACGCACGACCCCGAGTTCGAGCGCTGGGCGCGCAAGGTGTGGAGCCACGGCGCCGGTCTGGGGAGCGAGGTGTCTTTGAAGGACTTCCGCAAGGACGTCCTGATCGAGGTCTACAACGAGGCCGGCCAACTGGCCCTTGCCTACAAGGTCTACCGCTGCTGGGTGTCGGAGTTCCAGGCCCTGCCGGAGCTCGATGCCAGCGCCAACGCGGTGGCCATCGAGACCCTGAAGCTCGAGAACGAAGGGTGGGAGCGCGACGAGGCCGTCGCCGAGCCGGTGGAGCCCACTCTGGCACCCACTCGGGCCGAAGCGCCGTGACCGTGCGCCGCCTCACCGCTCGCGACGTGCTCGAGGTCTGGGAGGAGGGCGAGCGCCAGCATCCGATCGATCGGGCGCTCACCCTCCTCGCCACGGCCTGGCCGGAGCGTTCCCGGGACGAGCTGGCCGCCCTGCCGCTGGGGGAGTGCAACGGCGCACTGCTCGCGCTCCGCGAGCGGCTCTTCGGGCCGCGGATCGTCGGGATCCAGCCCTGTGCCGCCTGCGGCGAGGAACTGGAGATTCCCCTTTCGACGACCGACCTGCGGCGCGAGCTCGAGGCTGGCCCGGCGGCCGGTCCGGGAGCGTTCACCGCGGGCGGCGTGGAGCTGCGGTTCCGCCCCCTCGACAGCCGAGACCTGGCAGCGGCCGTCACCGCACCCGACGCCCGCCGCGCCCGCCGGTTGCTGGCGGAGCGCTCGGTGCTGTCCGCCCACCGGGGGACCGTTCCCGTGGCTTGCGAAGAGCTGTCGGAGGAGATCGTCGAGGCGCTGGCCGAGCGCCTGGCCGAGAGCGATCCCGGTGCCGAGATCCGGCTCGAAGGGAGGTGCCCGGGCTGTGACCGTGCAAGCTCGATCGAGCTCGATCCGGGTGAGCTCCTGTGGACGGAGGTGCGGGCCCTGGCGCGACGGCTCCTGTCCGAGGTGGCTCTGCTCGCGAGCAGCTTCCACTTCGGCGAGACGGAGATCCTGGCCATGAGCCCGGCACGGCGACGGGCATACCTGGAGATGCTGGGGGGATGAGCGAGGAGCGCAGCGACTTCTTGAGCCGGCTGGCCGCCCGGGCCCGCGGCGAGGCGAGGACTCTCGCGCCGCGGCTCCCCGGGCGGTGGGAGGCGCCGGAGAGGCTCGCCCCGGCGCAGGCGACCCAGCGGGAGCCGGGCCGGCTCCGGGAGGCGCCGGTGCCGCCGGTCGATCCGGCCGGCGCCCGTCCGGATGGGGGGACGCCCGCCACGAAGCGACCGGGGGCCGAAGGCGCCGGCCCGGCCCCCCATTTCGAGCCCACAGCTTCCGAGCCCGCGACTCCGGAGCTCCCCGGTCTCCACGCGACGTCCGACGGCCCTGACCCCACCCCCGGCCCGGAGCGCTCCCTTCCCGGCCCGGAGATCCCCGCCCGGGAGATCCCGGACCGCCCGGTCCGGTGGCCGACTCCGGGAACGCGCCGACACTCCCATCCGCCGCGGCCCGCGGACGCCCTGCTGCTCCCACCGCGGCCGGCCCTCCCGGGCCCTTCGTCCCCGCCGGGCTGGCCTCCCGGACCGGAGTCCGCGCCTCCGGCAGCCGCCGGAGGCCGGGCGGCGTCCGGCGGTGCCCCCGTCCTGGAGCGACACCTCACCCGTCTGGAAGTCCCGGTGCAGGGCCCGGCGCCGCAGACCCCGGGCGATCCACTGCCGCTGGAGGAGGTCGAGGATGCGGCGGCGAGGGCGGCCCGCGAGCTCGTCGCCGTCGAACCGTCGCTCGACGGCGACCCCGTGGTCCACGTCCACGTCGGCCGTGTCGAGGTCCAGCCCGCCCCGCCGCCGGCGCCGCCCCCCGCGCCCTCGCACGGCGCCGAAAGGTTGTCGCTGGACGACTACCTGGAGCGGCGCGCCGGGAGGTGGCGATGAGCAACTTCCTGGGCATCGCCACCGTCACGGCGGCCCTGCGCCGGACGCTGCAGGAGGCGGTGGCCGCCGACGTCCCCGGGGCCACCGTGACCGTCCGGCGGCCCGAGGCGGCTCAACCCAACCCGGCGCCGGTGGTCAATCTCTACCTCTTCCAGGTCACCCCCAACGCCGCCTGGCGCACCGCCGACCTGCCCACCCGCGACGCGCGGGGGCGGACCGTCCAGCGCCCGCGGGTGGCCCTCGATCTGCACTACCTGCTGAGCTTCTACGGCGACGAGAGCACCCTCGAGCCGGAGCGGCTGCTGGGGAGCGTGGTGCGCCGGCTCCACGAATGGCCGGTGCTCGGCCGGGGTCAGATCGAGACGACGATCGCCGATCCCGCCTTCGCATTCCTCGCCGCCTCCGACCTGGCCG
>JASFUJ010000135.1:0-7298 GCA_050050355.1 Acidobacteriota bacterium | reverse complement strand
CTCGCCCGCGGGCCCCAGCGCCTGGAGATCGAGCTGGACAGCGGCGAGCGGGGCGGCCGGGACCGGGGCTGCGCCGAGCTGCTGACCCGGCTCACCGGGGCCGAGGCGGCGACCGTGGTCAACAACAACGCCGCCGCCACCCTCCTGATCCTCGCCGCCCTCGCCCGCGGCCGGCGGGTGGCGGTCTCCCGAGGGGAGCTGGTGGAGATCGGCGGCTCCTACCGGATCCCGGACGTGATGGAGGAGAGCGGGGCGGTGCTGACCGAGGTGGGCACCACCAACCGGACCCACCCGCGGGACTACCGGCGGGCGATCGAGCGGTTCGGTACCGAGAGCGGCGAGACCTCCCGGGGGATCGGCCTGCTGCTCAAGGTGCACACCTCCAACTACCGGGTGGTCGGCTTCACCTCCGGCGTCGAGCTGCAGGAGCTGGTGGCGCTGGGCCGGGAGCACGGCGTTCCGGTGGTCCACGACCTGGGGTCCGGCTGCCTGGTCGACGTGGAGCTCGGTACGGGCGAAGCCGAAGGCGGTTCCACCCTGACCTCCCTCGGAGAGACCCTGGTCCGTGATTCGGTGGCCGCCGGGGCGGATCTCGTCTGTTTCTCCGGAGACAAGCTCCTGGGCGGTCCCCAGGCCGGGATCCTGGTGGGCCGGGCCGACGCGATCGAGCGCTGCCGCCGGCACCCCCTGTTCCGGGCCCTGCGCCCGGGCCGGATGATCTACACCGCCCTGGAGGCGACGCTCCGGATCTACGAGGCCGGTGCGGACGAGGCCCGGGAGCGCATCCCGGCGCTCGCCCGGCTGCGGCAGGATCCGGCGGCGCTCCGCCGGCGGGCCCGGGAATGGGCCGAACGCTGGCAGGACCTTCCCGGCGTCCAGGTCTCCGCCGTCGCGTGCCACTCCCAGGCCGGTAGCGGCTCCCTGCCCGCCCGGGACCTGCCGAGCTGGGGGATCGAGGTGAAGCCGGCGACCGGAACCGCCGGCGACCTGGCACGGGAGCTCCGCACGGGTGACCCCGCCATCCTCCCGCGAGTCCGGGAGGACGCGGTCCTCTTCGACCTGCGCACGCTCGACGAGGAGGAGGTGGAGGAGATCGGGCGGGCGCTGGGTGAATCGGCCATCGGAAGTTAGGAGTCAGGAGCTCTCCAGCCGCTCTTCCTCCCGCCACACCGCATCCCCTCCCGCATAGTGCTCCTTCTTCCAGATGGGCACTTCCTTCTTCAGCCGTTCGAGCGCTTCGCGGCTCGCCTCGTAGGCCGCGGCCCGGTGGGGGGAGGCGCAGGCGATGGCCACGCTGGGCTCGCCCGCGGGAACGTGGCCGAGGCGGTGGACGATCGCCGCTCGGAGGTCGTCGGCGGATGCTTCCAGGTCGCTGACGATCCGGCGCAGGCGGGCCTCGGCCATGGAACGGTAGGCGCTGTAGGTGAGGTGCTCGACCCGGCGTCCGCCGTGGTGGTCCCGCACGGCCCCCAGGAAGACGAGGACGGCTCCGCGGCTGGGGCCGGAGACGGCGCCGGTCACCCGCGCGACGTCGATGGGAGCGTCGGTCAGCTCGGCGAGCGGTGCGGCCCGCTCCGCCGTGTCCGGCGCCGTGGCCGGACGACCGCCCGAGACCGGGGGCAGGAGCGCCACCTCGTCGCCGTCCGCGAGCTCCGTCGACGGCCGGGCGATCTCCTCGCCCACGGCGATCGCCAGCCGGGGCCAGAGCGGAGCGAGCTCGGGATGGGCATGTTCGAGAAGCCGCTGGAGGTCCTCCACCCGGCTGCCGTCGGGGACCTCCAGCTCCACCTCCGAGCCCCCGAGCGCATCCGAGGCGGTGGCGAATGCGACGATCCGAACCTTCATCACGTCTCCAATCCTATCCCCGTCACGATACCCTCCGGGTCCCGACTCCCGATCCGCCCCGTCCCGGCTGCTATCATCCGGCCGCCCCGGTCCGGGGCCGCTGCCGAGCCCAGGACGCATTCACCCGAGAGGAGCAGGAGCACACCGTGGCGGTCATCGAGAGTCAGATCGAGAAGGACGACGCCTTCGAGCGGCGCGACGAACACTGGCGTGCGGAGGTCGAACGCATGCGCGCCGAGGAGGCCGAGATCCGCGAGGGGGGTGGCGAGCGCTCCAAGAAGCGGCACCACTCCCGCGGCAAGATGCTCGCCCGCGAGCGGGTCGAGGCCCTGTGCGACCCCGGCACCTCGTTCCTCGAGATCGGCCTGTGGGCGGCCCACGACATGTACGAGGAGTGGGGGGGTGCCCCGGCGGCGGGCGTGGTGGCCGGCATCGGCACCGTCTCCGGCCACGACGCGGTGATCGTGGCCAACGACGCCACCGTGAAGGCCGGTGCCTGGTTCCCCATGACCTGCAAGAAGGTGCTCCGGGCCCAGGAGGTCTCGCTCGAGAACCGTTTGCCGATCATCTACCTGGTGGACTCGGCCGGCGTCTTCCTGCCCATGCAGGAGGAGATCTTCCCGGACAAGGAGCACTTCGGGAGGGTCTTCTTCAACAATGCCCGCATGTCGGCCGAGGGCATCTTCCAGATGGCCGCCATCATGGGCTCGTGCGTGGCCGGCGGTGCGTACCTGCCGATCATGAGCGACGAGTCCCACATCGTGGAGGGGACCGGCTCGATCTTCCTCGCCGGCTCCCACCTGGTCCAGGCGGCCATCGGCGAGGTGATCGACAACGAGGAGCTGGGCGGCGCCGTGGTCCAGACCGACATCTCCGGGGTGGTCGACCACCGGCACCCGGACGACGCCTCCTGCATCGAGAAGATCCGCAACCAGTTCGCCCAGCTCGCCGATCCGGAGCGGGCTCCGTTCGCCCGCCGGGAGCCGAAGGACCCCCTCTACCCGGTCGAGGAGCTCTACGGCGTCATGCCCCGGAGCCGCGCCAAGCCGTACGACACCAGGGAGGTGCTGGCCCGGCTGCTGGACGGCTCGGAGCTCGAGGAGTACAAGGAGACCTACGGCCGCACCCTGGTCTGCGGCACCGGCTGGATCGGCGGCTGGCCGGTGGGGATCGTCGCCAACCAGCGCTCGGTGACCGCGCGCAGGACCGGGACCGGAGATGGCGACAAGGAGCTCCAGATCGGCGGGGTGATCTACTCGGACGCCGCCGACAAGGGGGCCCGGTTCGTCCAGATCTGCAACCAGAAGAAGATCCCCCTGGTCTTCCTCCAGGACGTGACCGGCTTCATGGTGGGGAGCCGCGCCGAGTGGGGCGGCATCATCAAGGACGGCGCCAAGATGGTCAACGCCGTCGCCAACTCCACCGTGCCGAAGATCACGCTCTTCACCGGCAACTCCTTCGGCGCCGGCAACTACGCCATGTGCGGCAAGGCCTACGGGGCGCGCGTGCTCTGGGGCTGGCCGTCGGCCAAGATCGCGGTCATGGGCGGGGAACAGGCGTCGAAGACCCTGCTCTCGATCCAGCTCCGCAACCGGGACGACGTCACCGAGGAGGAGAAGGAGGAGCGCCTGGCCGACATCCGCGCCCGCTACGAAGCCACCGAGGACCCCCGCTACGCCGCCGCCCGCCTCTGGCTCGACGGCCTGATCGACCCGGCGGAGACGCGGAAGGTGCTGACCCGTTCGCTGGCGGCCGCGGCGATGAACCCGAAGATCGGGGAGTTCAAGACCGGCGTGCTCCAGACCTGACGGCGTCCGATCCTGCAACGAACCCGGCTCGGGCCGGGCACCCGGTCCGGGCCGCCGCGTCGCGGCGCAAGCATGCTAACCTCTTGCCGCTTATGAAGAAGGTTCGAATCGGAAACGGCCAGGGTTTCTGGGGCGACAACGTCGACGCTCCGGTGGAGCTCCTCCGGGGCGGCCCGATCGACTACATCGGCATGGACTACCTCGCGGAGGTGACCCTGTCGATCATGATGCGCCAGAAGCTGAAGCGGCCCGAGCTGGGCTACGCGACGGACTTCATCGGCTTCATGCGCCGGGTGCTTCCGGAGCTCCAGGAGCGGAACGTCCGGGTGCTCACCAACGCCGGCGGCCTCAACCCCCACGCCTGCCGGGAGAAGATCTTCGAGGTCGCCCGGGAGCTGGGCGTCTCCGGCGTGCGGGTGGGCGTGGTGGAGGGGGACGACATCCTCGACCGCCTCGGCGAGCTGGTGGCCGCAGGCCACGCGATGAAGAACATGGACACCGGCGAGCCGATCGAGCCCCTGCTGGACCGGTTCACCAGCGCCAACGCCTACCTGGGGGCGCGGCCGGTGGTCGAGGCGCTGGAGCAGGACGCCCTGATCGTGCTCTGCGGCCGGATCACCGACACCGCCCTGGCCCTGGCGCCGGCGATCCACGAGTTCGGCTGGAACGAGACCGACTGGAACCACCTCTCGGCCGGAACCATCGCCGGGCACATCCTGGAGTGCGGCCCCCAGTGCACCGGCGGCAACTTCACCAGGTGGTGGGAGGTCCCCGATCTCTGGAACATCGGCTACCCGATCGTCGAGATGGACGAGAGCGGAGAGTTCGTGGTGACCAAGCACGAGGGCACCGGCGGGATGGTCACCGTCGACACCGTCTCCGAGCAGCTCCTCTACGAGATGGCGAACCCGGGGGAGTACATCACCCCGGACGTGGTGGCGGATTTCACCTCCATCCACCTGGAGCAGCAAGGGAAGGACCGGGTGCGGGTGCACGACATCCAGGGCCGCCCCAAGACGCCGTACCTGAAGATCTCCGCCTCCTACCTGGCCGGCTACAAGGGCTCGGGCCAGATCACCCTGTCCGGCCCGGACGCGGTGGGCAAGGCGCGGCTCGCCGCCGAGACCATCTGGAAGCGGCTGGAGCGGGCCGGGATCACCTTCGACGAGGAGGCGAAGCACACGGAGCTCCTCGGGCAGGGCGCCGTCCTTCCGGGCATCTTCCCGCCCAGGGGGCAGGCTCCGCCCGAGCTTTCGGAGGTGGTCCTGCGGCTCGCGGTCCGGGACACGGACCGGGAGAAGGTCGAGCGCTTCGGCAAGGAGATCGCGCCGCTGATCACCGCCGGACCGCCCGGGGTGACCGGCTTCGCCGGCGGCCGCCCGAAGCCCCAGGAGGTGGTCGCGTACTGGCCGGCACTCCTGGCCCGGGAAGAGGTGGAGGACCGGCTCGAGGTGACGGTCGAAGAGGTTTGAGCCGGGGGTTCTCGTGACCGCTCCCATGCATCGGATGGACCTCCTCTGGCGGGTCTGGCTGCTGGCGGTCGTCACCCCCGTGCTGGTGGCCGGCTTCGCGGCGAGCGCCCTCGCCAACCGGTGGATCTTCGCGGTGTGGGCGCTGGCGGCGGCGACCCTGGCGGCCCTGGCCCTGCGCCGGGGGGTCGAGGTCTGGTGGGGACGCCCGGGGGCGGGAGGCTGGATCGCCGTGCGGGTCCTCACGGTCCTGGCGCCTGCGGCGTTCGTGCTCGCCTGGCTCGTGCAGCGTCACCGGGAGATCCTCGACCTCGGCCTGCGCGCGGTCTGGCCCGGTTTCCACGCGCCGGCGGCCACCGCGCCGGCGACGTACCTGATCGTCGCCGTCCTGCTGACCGCGGCCGGATTCGTGGCCGGCTCGGTCGGCTGGATCGCGCGGTCCCGCGCGCACCGTCATGACTCGTTCCGATGACCGCCCGACGGATGATTGAGGAGGAAACGATGGCCAGAGTCCCCCTGTCTCGGATCGCCCACGCCCGGAGCGGCGACAAGGGCGACGCCAGCAACGTGGGCCTGATCGCGGATCGCCCGGAGCTCTACGACGTGATCCTGCGGGAGGTCACCCCGGAGCGGGTCAAGGAGCACTTCGCCGAGATCTGCAGAGGCCGGGTGGAGCGCTTCGAGGTGCCGAACCTGAAGGCCCTCAACTTCATCCTGCACGACTCGCTCGGCGGCGGCGGGACCGAGAGCCTGCTGACCGACGCCCAGGGCAAGACCCACGCCCAGGGGCTGCTGATGATGGAGGTGGAGGTGCCGGACGAGCTGCTAAAGCTCTCGGAGGAGTCGCCGTGACGGACCCGTCCCGGGAGACGTACGAGCTGCTCCGGGTCCGTCGGGAGGACGACCTCCTGTTCGTGACCCTCGACAACCCGGGCAAGGCGAACGCCCTGTCGCCGCCGCTCCTCTCCGAGCTGACCACCTTGTACCGGTCGGACCTGCTCGCCGAGGGCGTCCGGGTGGTCCTCCTGGACGGCGCCGGCAAGCACTTCTCGGCCGGGGCCGACCTGGCGCACCTGCGGTCGCTCCAGGACGCCTCCCACCGGGATCACCAGCTCGACAGCCAGCGCTTGCGGGGGCTGTTCGAAGCGGTGCTCCGCCAGGAGGCGCTGACCGTCGCCCTGGTCCACGGCGCGTGCGTGGCCGGCGGCTGCGGGCTGGCCACCGCCCACGACTTCGTGGTCGCCTCGGAGGACGCCAGGTTCATGTACAGCGAGGTGAAGATCGGCTTCGTGGCCGCCCTGGTGGCGACCTTTCTGCCGTTGCGCCTCAGGGGCGCCGACGTCCGGGAGGTACTCCTGAAGCCCGAGCTCCTGCCTGCCGGGCGCGCCCTCGAGCTGGGCCTGGTGAACCGCGTGGTGCCGGCGGACGACCTGGCCGCGGCCGGCCGCGAGCTGGTCGAGGAGACCCTGGCGGGGGCCAGCTCCCAGTCCATCGCCCTCACCAAGCGCCTGCTGCTCGACCTGCTCGGCCGCCCCCTCGCCGACGCCTTCGACCGGGCCGCCGAGGTCAACGCCGCCGCCCGCGCCACCGCCGACTGCAAGCACGGCATCTCCCACTTCCTGGAGCACAAGAAGCCGCCGTCATGGAGGTAGGGCTGGGTCCCTGCCTCCGATCCCCCCTACAACCCCCCGTCCCCCTTCTCACCCCCGAGGGGAGAAGGGGGCGCCCCCGCCCGGGCCTCGCGTGGGCCGGGCTCCGGCCGCGACAGCAGCCAGCACTGCCAGGGGGCCCCGGCGGCGGACGGTCTCGAGCTGCTCCCGGTTCTTGACCAGCAGCGCCCCGGCGAAGCCGAGAGCGTTGACGCCGATCCCCTCGAAGGCGCCCCGGCTCCGGGGCACCAGGAGCATCCACTTCCGCGTGATCAGCAGGTTGTAGGGGCGGTCCGCACCGCCGGGCTTCAGCCCCAGGGCCGTCCGGGCGGCCAGCGCCCGGTAGGCCAGGCGCATGGCGTCGGCGACCCGGCGTCGCCGGTCGTCCCGGTCCGCCGCCTGCCAGGCGGTCTCCGGCAGGGGAGTGACCGCGTGGGGGAAGTCGTAGGCCGGGAGCGTGGCCCGCCCCGGGTCCTGGAGGACCGGGCCGAGCGCCGGCTCGATGGGAGTGGGCAGCGGCGGCTCGC
>JASFUJ010000134.1:0-7327 GCA_050050355.1 Acidobacteriota bacterium | reverse complement strand
ACCGGTGGACGGGGTCCCGCTGGTCGCCTCTCTCGCCGCCTCTCTGGTCGAGATCGAGCGCCGTCACGAGCCCCTCCGCACCGTGCTCCGGGAGGTGGACGGGGGGCCGGTCCAGCAGGTCCTCCCCCCGTCCGCGTCCGGCGGCGCCGGGCGGCTGCCGGTGGTCGACCTGACCGGCCTGACCGGCGGTCCGCGGTCGAGCCGCGCCCTGGAGGCGGCGACCCGCCGCGCGTCCCGCCGGAGGCTCGACCTGGAGGGCGAGACCCCGCCGTGGCGCGCCCTGCTGCTCCGCACCGGGGAGCGGCGCCACCGGCTGCTCCTGGTGATCCACCACGCGGCGTGCGACGACCGGGCGATCGTGGTGCTGCTCGAGGAGCTGGCGACCCTGGTCCGGGCGCACCGGGCCGGGGAGGACCTGGCGACGGTGCTGCCGGAGCTGCCGGTGCGCTACACCGACTACGCCCGGTGGCAGCACCGGGAGACCCGCGACGGCCGCCTGGACGGTCCGCTCCGCGACTGGCTGGAGCGGCTCGAAGGGTTCCGGGCGGGGGTGGAGCCGCCCGCGGACCGCCGGCCTCCCAAGGTGCCGGACCACCGCGGCGACCGGTGCACGATCCGGATCCCGGGGGACCGCGCGGAGGCGCTGAGGCGGTTCGCCCGGGACGAGCGCGCCTCCGTCTTCACCGTGCTGCTGGCGGCCTTCGGCGCGCTGATCGCCCGGAGCACGGGGAGCGACGACGTGGTGGTCACGTCGCCGGCCACGGGCCGCGAGCGCCTGGAGCTGGAGGGGCTGATCGGGGTGTTCGTCAACAGCGTTCCCCTGCGGCTCGAGCTGGGCGGCGACCCCGGCTTCCGCGAGGTGGTGGCGCGGGCGCGGGAGACGGTCCTCGGCGCGCTGGCCCACCAGGAGGTTCCGTTCGACCGGCTGATCGAAGAGCTGCGCCGGTCCCGGCCGGGGAGGGGCGACGACGCGGACTCGCTGCGCGGGGTGGTGCTCGCGTACCGGGGCCGGGACCGGCTCCTCGAAGAGCTGGCCCCGGGCCTGCGGTTGCGGGTCGAGGAGCTGGGCAACGGCACGGCGAAGAACGGCCTGACCCTGTTCGCGGTCGACGGCGAGGACGCCGGCGGCGGGCTGGAGCTCACCGCGGAGCTCGCCACCGCCCTCTACGACGTCTCGACCGTCCGCCGGCTGCTGTCCCACCTGCGGGTCCTGCTGGAGGGCGTCCTCGCCGATCCGGACCGGCGCCTGGCGGAGCTCCCCCTGCTCACCGCCGCCGAGCGCCACCAGGTGCTGGTGGAGGCCAACGACACGGTCGTTCCCGGCCGGGTCCGGGCTCCGGAGTGGCGGGTTCCCACGACCCTCCAGGGGCTGTTCGCCGCCCAGGCGGCCCGGACCCCCGACCGGGTGGCGGTCTCCGACGGCGCCCGGCAGGTCACCTTCGCGGCCCTCGCCCGGGCGGCGGCGTCCGTCTCGGCGAGGCTCCGGGCGCGGGGGGTCGGTGCGGAGGACCGGGTCGGGTTCTGCATCGAGCGCTCGCCGGAGATGGTGGTGGCGGCCCTGGGGATCCTCGGTGCCGGAGCCGCGTTCGTCCCGCTGGACCCCTCCGATCCCGCCGAGCGCCTGGCCTTCATGCTCCGCACGGCCGGCACCGGCGCGCTGATCACGGTGCCGCGGCTCGCCGGGGCCTTCGCCCCTTTCGTCCGCGGCCTGACGATGACCGTGGGGCGGGAGATCTGGCGCGAGCGCGAGCGGGTCGCCGGCCCCGAGCCGGGCCCGCCTCCGGAGGGCGGCGATCCGGAGCACCTGGCCTACGTGATCTTCACCTCCGGGTCCACCGGCGGCCCCAAGGGCGTGATGATCCAGCAACGGGCGATCTGGCACCGGCTCGCCTGGGAGCAGCGGGTGTTCCCTCTCGGCGAGGCCGACCGGGTGCTGCAGAAGACCCCGGTGACCTTCGACCCCTCCCTCTGGGAGCTCTTCCTGCCCCTGGCCGTCGGTGCGCGCATGGAGCTGGCGGCGCCGGGCGAGCACCGGGACACCGCGTCCCTGGCCGCGACCGTGGCGGCGCGGCGGATCACCGCCCTGCAACTGGTGCCGTCCCAGCTTGCTCTGCTGGTCGAGCTGGTGGAGTCCGACGGGGCGGGCCGAACGGGTGGAGCGGGGCCCGCGCTCTTCGCCGGGTTCCCGCGCCTGTTCTGCGGCGGCGAGGCGCTGCCGGCGGAGCTCGCGCGCCGCTGGGCCGGGCTGGTGCCGGAGGTGCCCCTCTACAACTTCTACGGCCCGGCGGAGGCGGCGATCGACGTGACCTTCGGCCCGGCGAGCGGCCCGGCGGCTCCGGCGGCCTCGACCGTCTCCATCGGCCGGTCGCTCGACGACGTCGCCGTCTACCTGGTGGACCGCCACCTGGAGCCGGTGCCCCTGGGCCAGCCCGGCGAGCTGGTGGTCGCCGGCGACCACGTGGGGCGCGGCTACGTCGACCGGCCGGGGATGACCGCCGAGCGGTTCGTTCCGGACCCGTTCCCGTCCCCCGACCTCTCTTCGAGGCGGGGTGCACTCCTCTACCGCACCGGCGACCTGGCGCGCCGGCTGCCCGACGGGCGGATCGAGTTCCTCGGCCGTCTCGACCACCAGGTCAAGATCCGCGGCCGGCGGATCGAGCTGGGCGAGGTGGAGGCCGCCCTGGCGGCCCTGCCCGGGGTCGCCCGGGCGGCCGCCGCCGTGGCCGGCACCGGAGGGGAGCGCCGGCTGGTGGGATACCTGGTTCCGGCCGCTCCGGACCGGGCTCCGGCGCCCTCTCCCGGGTCGCCGGAGCGGTACCGGGAGATCCTCGCCCGATCGCTGCCGGAGGTCATGATCCCCTCGGTCTTCGTCCTCCTCGACGCCCTGCCGAGGACCCCGAGCGGCAAGGTGGACCGCCGGGCGCTGCCGGCGCCGGACGCGTCCGCGCTCGGGGCGGCGACGGCCTTCCGTCCACCGGAGACCTCGCTGGAGCGCCGCATCGCCGCCCTCTGGGGAGAGCTCCTGGGCGTCGAGCGGGTCGGCCGGGACGACGACTTCTTCGCCCTGGGCGGCCACTCCCTGCTGGCCACCCGCATGCTCTTCCGGCTGCGCCGGGAGCCCGGCGGCGGGCCGGAGCTGCCGCTGGCGGCGGTCTTCGAGCGCCGCACCGTGGCCGGCCTGGCGGCGGAGATCGAGTCCCTCGGCGGGGCGCCGGCGCCGGGGACTCCGGCGATCTCCGCGTCCCCGGGGCCGGTCTCCGCGGGCATCCCCGGGGCGATCCCCCGGCGCCGCCGCGCGCCCAACGTCCGACTGACCGACGACGGCGAAGTGCTCGCCGTCGACGAACCCCCGCGAGGAGACTGATCGTGGAGCAGCAGGCCTTCGTCTCGCCGGTCGCGCTCGCCCAGCGCCGTCTGTGGCTCGTCCACCAGGTGGAGGCGGAGCGGACCCTCTACAACGTCGCCAGCTCGTCCGCCATCGACGGCCCGCTCGACGCCGCCCTCCTCCGGCGGGCGCTGGCGTTCGTGCTCGATCGCCACGAGGCCCTGCGCACCAGCTTCGCGCTCATGGACGGCGAGCCGGTGCAGCTCGTCTCCCCGGCCGCGGAGGCGGCGCTGCCGGTGGTGGACCTGGCCGCCGTGCCGGCCGGCCGGCGGGCGACGGAGGTCCGGCGCATCATCGCGGCCGAGTGGGCCCGGCGGTTCGACCTGGTCTGGCCCGAGGGCAACAGCCTGCTGCGCGCCCGGCTGCTGCGGCTCGGCCCGGCGGAGCACCGGCTGGCGCTGGTGATCCACCACATCGTGTCCGACGGCTGGTCGATGGGCATCCTCCGGCGGGAGCTCGCCGCGGCGTACGCGGCGTTCGCCCGGGGCGAGGATCCGGACCTGGAGGAGCTGCCGATCCAGTACGCCGACTTCGCCGAGTGGCAGCTCGAGCGCCTCGGCCCGGAGGCGGAGGCGGAGCACGTGGCCTTCTGGCGCGAGCGGCTCGCCGGGGCGCCGGCGCTCCTCGAGCTGCCGCTCGACCGTCCCCGGGGCAGCCGCCCGGCTTCCGGGGGCATTCACCCGGTGGCCCTGCCCGCCGGGGTGACCCGGCGGCTCACCGCCCTGGCCGCCGCCGAGCGGACCATGCCGTTCGCGGCGCTGGCCGCCCTGACGGCGCTGCTCCTCCACCGCCACTCCGGGCAGGACGACCTGGTGCTCGGCTGGCCCGCCGCGGGCCGGGACCGGCCCGAGCTCGAGGGCCTGATCGGCCTGTTCGTCAACACCCTCGTCCTCCGGGTCCGCTTCGCGCCGGCCACGAGCTTCCGCGAGCTGCTGCGGGCGGTGGGCGCCGAGCTGGCGTCCGGGCTGGCCCACCAGGAGCTCCCCTTCGACCGGCTGGTGGAGGAGCTGTCCCCGGAGCGGATCCCGGGGGCCAACCCCCTGTTCCAGGCCATGGTGGTCTTCCAGCACGCCGGGGAGGAGCCGGCGCCGGCGGAGCCGGGCGCGGCGCGGTTCCGGACCGAGGGCACCGACCTGGACCTGGAGCTGGCGGCGGGGCTGTTCGACCTGACCCTCGAAATGGGGCTGGAGGAGGGGGCGTTGCGCGGCCGCTTCGAGTACCGGGCCGACCTCTTCGACCGCTCCACCGTGGCCCGCCTGGCGGACCACCTGCGCCACCTGGCCGAGGACGCGGTGCGCCGGCCCGACGCGCCGGTGGAGCGCCTCGACCTCCACGGCGCCGCCGAGCGCCACGCCCTGCTGGTGGAGTGGGCGCGGCCGGCGACCGGAGCGCGCGAGGCGCGGGAGCGGACCTTCCTCGAGGGCTGGGCCGCCGTGGCCGCGAGCCGTCCGGAGGCGGCGGCCCTCGAGGGGCCGGAGGGATCGACTCGCCACGCCGAGCTGGCCGAGCGCGCCCGGCGGGTGGCCCGCGGGCTGCGCCGGCGCGGCGTGGGTCGCGGCGACGTGGTGGCCCTGTTCTTCGAGCGCTCGCCGGAGGCCGTGGTGGCCATGCTCGGCGTCCTCGAAGCCGGCGCGGCGTACCTGCCCCTCGACCCCGCCTATCCCGAAGAACGCCGCGCGTTCATGCTCGAGGACTCCGGCGCCCGGCTGGTGCTCGACGGGCCGGAGCTCGCCGAGCTGCTCGCCGAGCCGGTCCCCGAAACCACCGAGACCCTGCCGGCCGGTCCGGACCCGGACGACCCGGCGTACCTGATCTACACCTCCGGCTCCACCGGCACCCCCAAGGGGGTCCAGGTCTGCCACCGGAACCTGCTGTTCGCCGCCCGGGCCCTGGCGGAGCGCTACCGGATCGGCGCGACCGCCCGGCTGCTCCAGATCGCTCCGCTCTCCTTCGACGCCTCGGTGGCGGAGATCTTCCCGACGCTCCTGGCGGGCGGCACCCTCTGCTTCGGCCGGGCGGACGACCTGCTGCCCGGTCCGGCCCTGGCGGAGCTGCTGCGGGATCGCGCGGTCAGCCACCTGACCCTGGTGCCCTCGGCCCTGGCCGCGATGCCCGAGGCGGCGGAGCTGCCGGATCTGCGGATCCTGGTGGTGGCCGGCGAGGCCTGCCCGGCGGAGCTGGCCGGGCGCTGGCGCCGCGGGCGCACGCTGATCAACGCCTACGGACCCACGGAGGCGACCATCTGCGCCGCGGCCGGCGACGTGGCTGCGGAAGGGTCCGCCGGGTCCGATCGATCGAGCCCCCCGATCGGCCGGCCGGTGACCGGGAGCCGGGTCCACGTGGTCGACCCGGAGATGAACCCGGCGCCGGTGGGGGTCCCGGGGGAGCTGGTGATCGGCGGCCGGGGCGTCGCCCGCGGCTACCGCAACCGCCCCCGCCTGACCGCCGAGCGGTTCGTGCCCGATCCGTGGTCGGATCCGGCGGCGGATCCCGGGGGGGAGAGCGCCGGCGCCCGCCTCTACCGCTCGGGCGACCTGGCGGCGTGGCGGCCCGACGGACGCCTGGCCTTCCTCGGCCGGGTCGACCGGCAGGTGAAGGTGCGCGGGTTCCGGATCGAGCCGGGGGAGATCGAGGCCGTCCTGGAGCGGCACCCGGACGTGCACGACTCGGTGGTCGGCGCGGTGGTCGATCCCCGGCGGCGCGGGGACGACCCGGCCGCGCCGGCGGTGCTGGCCGCCTGGGTGGTGCCCCGGGGCGGGACCGCGGAGGCCGCGGTGCGGCCGGAGGAGCTCCGCCGGTTCCTGGTCGCGCGGCTGCCGGACCACATGGTGCCGACGGCGTACGCGCTCCTCGACTCCCTCCCCCTGACCCCGGCGGGCAAGGTGGACCGGCGGGCGCTGCCGGAGCCGGCCGGAGGCGCCTCCGCCCCGGGGGCCCCCGCGCCGCCCCGGACGCCGGTCGAGGAGCTGCTGGTGGAGATCTGGGCCGACGCCCTCGGGCTCGACACGCTCGGCGTCGACCAGGACTTCTTCTCCCTGGGCGGCCACTCCCTGCTCGCCACCCGGGTGGTGGGGCGGGTGTGCAAGGCGCTGGAGGTCGACCTGCCGGTCTCCGCCCTGTTCCGGGCGCCGACGGTGGCCGGTCTGGCGGAGCGGATCGCGGAGCTGGGGCGGTGGGCCCCCGCCGGGGAGGCGCTCCCGCCCCTCGAGCCGGTGACCGGACCGATCCCGGAGACCCCGGAAGCTCCGGAAGGCGAGGAGACCGGCGCCCGGGACGGAGGCCGGAAGCTGCCCCTGTCGTTCGCCCAGCAGCGGCTCTGGCTGCTCGACCGCCTGGAGCCCGGCTCGCCTCTCTACAACGTGCCCATGGTCTTCCGGATCTCGAACCTGGACCGGGCGGCGCTGGCCGGCGGAGTGAGCGATCTCGTGGCACGCCACGAGAGCCTGCGGACCCGCTTCGCCGAGCGCGGCGACCGCCCGGTCCAATCGATCGCGCCGCCCCCGCCCCCCGGATCGGTGCCGCTGCCGGTGGTGGACCTGTCGGCGCTGCCCGAGGAGCCGCGGCGGGCCGAAGCGTGGAGGCTGGCGGCGGCGGAGGCGCGGCGGCCGTTCGACCTGGCTGCCCGGTGTCGAGAAGGGCTCGGAGAGGCCGCCCCCGGCCTGCTGCGCACGCTGCTCCTGACCCTGGAGCCGGACGGAGAGGCCGCCGGGCACCGCCTGCTGGCCACGGTCCACCACGCGGTGTTCGACGGCTGGTCGGCGGGGGTGTTTGCCGAGGAGCTGGCGGTGCTCGCCGGGCGGCGGGCGGAGGTCGGCGGCGGGGACGGGTCGGCGGCTCCGGCGGATCTGCCGCCGCTGCCGATCCAGTACGGCGACTACGCCGTCTGGCAGCGCCGGATCCTCTCCGACCGGGTGGTGGAGCGGGAGCTGGCCTTCTGGCGGA
>JASFUJ010000133.1:0-7332 GCA_050050355.1 Acidobacteriota bacterium | reverse complement strand
GCGCAGCAGAGTGCCATCTCATGGCCAAAATGGACAGTTCGTGGGCGTGAAAGAACAAGTCATGGCCAAAATGAGCACGCCATGAAACCTGCCGGTCGGCTCCGGCTCTCGGCTACAATGCCGCCATGGATCGCGTCCAGGAGCGTCTCGACGAGATCTGCGGGGAGTTCGGGCTCCTCGCGGTGTACCTGTTCGGCTCGCGAGCCGACGACGGCCTCTCGGTGCTGAAGGGCCGGACCGTGCTCGGAGAGGGCTCGGGGAGGGCTCGGACCTGGACGTCGGCGTGGTGTTCCGGAGCCGGGAGGTTCCGGTCGTCATGCGACGAGCCGCGGAGCTCCTCCCCATCCAGCGACGCCTGGAGGAGGAAGAGCTCGGGGTGAGCACGGCATGACCCCGACCGGCATCAGTCTGAAGGTCGTCCGCGACCACCTGGGCGATCTCGAAGCCGTCGCGATCGAGCTTCGGGCCTCTGCCAGCCGGGTGGCGAGCGAGCAGGCCGGCGACGACCCGTGAGAACCGTGCTCCCTCGACGCTTCCGGGTCAGGCGTCGCCCGGCGGTCTGAGAAGCCCGAACGAGTTCCCTTCGGGATCCTGGAGCCAGGCGAAGCTCCCGCCGTCCGGGGTGGGCAGCTCGCCGATCAGCACCGAGCCGCCGAGGGCTTCGGCGGCCGCGATGGCCTCCGGGATGTCGTCGACCTCCACGTAGAACATCACGTACGTGTGCGGCTCGTGACCGAGGCTCGTGACGTGGCCGCCGATGCCCCTCTGCGACCCGGTGTCGAGCTTCGCGGACGACGGGCCATGGGGCGACGGCGTCCAGCCGAACAGCTCGGAGTAGAAGGCGGTGGTGCGATCCTTGTCACGGCAGCCGACCTCGAAATGGACCACGGGGTTTCCCATTCTCTCCTCTCCTTTCGCCGTAGGAGTCGTTGGCCACGGGCGTCTCTCCCGGCCGGTCGCGGCCGCCCGGAGCGCATCGTGGATCGCCGGTCTCGAGTGCCCGGAACCCGAGAATCATGTCACGTCGTGGAGGACGGCCCTCTCCCCGGTCGGGGAGGAAAGGAAGGGTGTGAGGGCCTCACGAGATGTCCAGGAGCGGGCCGGGGGCTCCCGGCCGGAGGTGCCAGCGCCCGCGGGCCCGGCAGGGGCGGTGACGGGGCGAGGGCGTTCGCCCGCGCGGCGCTGACAGGCGGAGCCACCCGGCGGGAGCTCCTCCAGGCGGAGCCGTGCCGGAGGCCGGGAGCCCCCGGCCCGCCCCGGGTGCAAGGCAGCCCCGGCGATGGGGGCAGTGGCGGCCTCAGACGGTTTCCGGCGGGTAGCCGAGGTCGGCCAGGTGGGTCTGGATGCGGTCCCAGCCCACGTCGGGCTCGGTCCATTCGACGGTCACGCGCTTGGCGCTCTGGTCCACGGCGAAGGACTCGACGCCTTCGAGCTCCCGCAGGGCGCTCTCGATGGTGGCGACGCAGTGCTCGCAGGCGATCTTGGGGACGGTGACGGTCTTGCGGGCCATGTCGGGTCAGGCTCCTTGGATTGGGTCGATTCTCGAGGTGGCTCGCTGGCTCGTGCTCGGCCGGCTGAAGCCGGCCGCTTCATCCGGATGGTGTCCTCCGGGCGGTTCGTCCGGGGCGGGCCCACCGGGCGGTTCGTTCGAAGTGTGCCCGCCAGCCGGTTCAGGATAGAACAGAACCGGGGCGTTGCGAAGACGGGGCGGCCGGCCGGCCCTCGCCCAGGAGCTCGAGGGTGGTCTCCACCACGCGCTCCAGGGGGCCCGGATCGGCGATGCCGCGGCCTGCGATGGCGTAGGCGGTGCCGTGGTCGACCGACGTGCGCAGGTACGGCAGGCCGAGGGTGCAGTTGGTCGCCGTGCCGAAGGCGGCCGTCTTGACCGCGATCAGACCCTGGTCGTGGTACAGGGCCAGCACCCAGTCGAACTCCTCCTTGCGCGCCCGGACGAACAGCGAATCCGGGCTCTCCGGGCCGTGCACGTCGATGCCGCGGCCCCGGGCGGCCTCGACCGCGGGCCGGATCTCCCGCCACTCCTCCTCGCCCAGCAGCCCCCCCTCCCCGGCGTGGGGGTTGAGCCCCGCCACCGCGATCTTCGGCCGATCGGGAGACGGCGCGTGGCGGTGGAGGCACTCCAGCGCCTCCAGGATCGCGCCCTCGGTCACCCGGTCCAGGGCCCGGCGCAGCGGGAGATGCGTCGTCAGCAGGGCGACCCGCAGGCAGGGAGCCAGGAAGGCCATCAGGTAGTCCCGGCCGTACCGTTCGAGACCGGCCTTCTCGGCCAGGTAATCCGTGTGGCCGACGAAGCCCGGCAGCACGTGGCGGTGGATGGTGTCCTTGGACAGGGGGCAGGTGACCAGGGCCGAGGCCGCGCCCGAGGTGGCGAGCTCGATCCCCAGGTCCAGCGCCGCCAGGGCGCCGGCGGCGTCCGCCGGGCCCGGTCTGCCGGGGACCACCTCGCGCTCGGAGCCCATCGGGTCGAGCACCGGCACCGCCTCCGGGTCGTCGGGAAGGTCGGCGGCCGAGGCGACCGAACCCAGGTAGACCAGCCGGCTCCACGGCGCCTCCGGCACGGCCGTGCGCAGGGCCTCCAGCGCCGCGCGCTCGGCGATCAGCAGGGGGTGGTAGGGGCGCTCCTCGGCGGTCGAGCGGGCCAGGAGCTCGAGCAGGATCTCCGGCCCGATGCCGGCCGGGTCCCCCTGGGTCAGGGCGAGGACCGGCAGGGCGCCGCGGATCACGGACGGGGCGAGGAGGGGGGTCGACACGTGCGGCGCGGGCTCCGGGTCGGTCTTCGGGTCCTAGGACGCGCGCTTGCCGCCCCGGCGGGCCTCCGCTTCCTTGTACATGTAGCGGATGCTCCGCTTGTTGATCACCAGGTTCGGCTCCCGCTTCCGGTTGAGCTTGATGACGTCCTTGTCGTACCACTCGATCCAGCCGTGGAGCTCTTCGTCGTTCTGGAGCACCACCACCATCGCGGTCTTGTTGGACATCTGCTTGAGGTAGTAGTACTCCTCGGCGTTGGTCTGCTCCGGAGGCGTCTGCTTCCGGCGCACTCCGCGGGGCCCGACCTCCTTCTTGAGGTCCGGGGCGTCGGGTCGGATCAGCTTGCGGTTGGGCATGGTGAGCTCAGCTTTGCTTGCGCGGCCGGCGCTTCTTTTTTCTCTCGTATTGGTCGTCTTCGTACGCCAGACAGCAGAGCAGCCGGCCGCACTGACCCGAGATCTTCGATGGGTTCAGCGAGAGGTTCTGGCGCTTGGCCATCTGGATCGAGATCGGCTTGAAATCGTCGAGCCAGGTGGAGCAGCAGAGGGTGCGTCCGCAGACCCCGATGCCGCCGAGCAGCCCGGCTTCGTCCCGGGCGCCCACCTGAATCATCTTCACCCGCACCGAGAACCGCTTCGCCAGGTCGCGGACGAGCTGACGGAAGTCGACCCGGCCGTTGGCCGTGAAGTAGAAGCGTGCCTGGCGTCCGTAGAGCGAGAAATCGACCCGGGAGACCTTCATCTCGAGCCCGAGATCACGGGCCCGCTGCTGGCAGTAGAGCTTGGCCGTCTCCTCGTTGGCCAGTTGCCGTTCGTGCGCTTCGGTGTCCTCGTGGGTGGCGCGGCGCAGGACCTTCCTGGCCGACGCTTTCTGGCACGGTTTGAAGACCGGCATCGGCGACTGCTCGACCCAGCCGAGGGCCGGGCCGTGGTCGAGCTCGATGACCAGGTCTTCGCCGCGGCCGAACCGCTCTCCTTCGGCGCGGCAAAGGGTCAGGTTCGTCTCCTCGTGGAAGCGGACCCCCACGAAGGTGTCTTCGACTGCCGTCGATCGGCCCTTGAACGAACACCCTCCACACGCCATCTGGACGAAATTCCTCCTGAGCAGCTCGAGAGCGGAAATTCGTGCGGTCTCTTTCGGTCATTATTGCGTCGCCCGGAAGAGCCTGTCAACAAAGGAGAACGTGCCCCGGAGGCGAGAATTCCCCACGGCGAACGAACCCCGCCGCGAGCGCCGAGCGCCCCGGATCGCCGGGCCGCCCTGCGGATGGACGGAGCGCTCCGGTCACTCGAGCACGCGCCGGCCGACGTCCCGGCGATACACCTGGGACGGCCAGGAGATCTCCGCCGCCGCGCCGTAGGCCCGGCGCAACGCGTCCACCAGGGTGTCTCCGGTGGCGCAGACGTCGAGCACCCTGCCGCCGGCGCTGACCAGGGTCCGGCCGTCCCGGTCCTCGAAGGCGGTCCCGGCGTGGAACACCTCCACGCCCTCGTGGCCCCGCGCGACGTCGATGCCGTGGATCGGCTCCCCCCTGACCGGCTTGCCCGGGTACCCCCGGCTCGCCAGCACGACGCAGGCGGCCGCCTCCTTCTTGAACCGGAGCTTGAGGCCGCCGAAGTCCCCACCGGCCCCGGCCGCGAGCACCGGCAGCAGGTCGTCCTCCATGCGCATCAGGAGGGGCTGGGCCTCCGGGTCGCCGAGCCGGACGTTGAACTCCAGCACCTTGGGACCGTCGTCGGTCAGCATCAGCCCGGCGTAGAGGATGCCGCGGAAGGGGTGGTTGTCCAGGGCCATGCCTTCGACCGTGGGGTGCATGACGCTCTCCAGGATCTCCGCTCCCAGCTCGCCCCCGAGCACCCCCGCCGGGCTGTGAGCCCCCATGCCGCCGGTGTTGGGTCCGGTGTCACCCTCGCCGATGCGCTTGTAGTCCTTGGAGGTGGCGAGCGGCACCAGCCGCTCGCCGTCGGACAGGGCGATGAACGACACCTCCTCGCCGCTCAGGTGCTCCTCGACCACGACCCGGTCGCCGGCGGCGCCGAAGCGGCGCTCCTCGAAGAAGGTCTCCAGGGCCGCGTCCAGCTCCTCGCGGGTCTCCGGGATGAGCACCCCTTTGCCGCCGGCCAGGCCGTCGGCCTTGAGCACCACGGGCAGCCCCATCCGCTTCGCCGCCTTGCGCGCCTCGCCGAGGTCGTGGGCCACCTCGAACGCCCCGGTCGGGATGCCGTGGCGCCCCATGAACTCCTTGGCGAAGACCTTGCTCCCCTCCAGGCGGGCCGCCTCGCGCGACGGCCCGAAGACCGCCAGGCCCCGCCGGGCGAGCTCGTCCGCCAGGCCGAGGGTGAGCGGGAGCTCGGGGCCGACCACGGTGAGGTCGATCTTGAGGTCGGCGGCGAAGCTCGCCAGGTCCTGGATCTCGTCCACCGGTTTCGGCACCAGGTCCGCGACCTCGCCGATCCCCGGGTTGCCCGGGGCGCAGTAGAGCTCCTCCAGCTCGGGGCTCTGGGCGAGCTTCCAGCACAGGGCGTGCTCGCGCCCGCCGGAGCCGATGACCAGGACTCTCATGTTGACCTCCTCACCTCGGCGGACCGTTCCGGTCCGCTCCCCGATGCATCCTGTCGGCCGCCAGGGCGGTGATCGCCAGGGCGTCCACGACGTCGTCGACCGAGCAGCCGCGGGACAGGTCATTGATCGGCCGGGCCAGGCCCTGGAGCAACGGCCCGATCGCCCGGGCGCCGGCCAGCCGCTCGGTCAGCTTGTAGGCGATGTTGCCGGCGTCCAGGTCCGGGAACACGAGGACGTTGGCGCGGCCGGCCACGGGACTGCCCGGAGCCTTGCGCGCGGCGATCGACTCCACCAGCGCGGCGTCGCCCTGGAGCTCCCCGTCGAATGGGAAGCCTACCCCGCGACGGCCGAGCTCGGCCACCGCCGCGCGGACCTTCTCGACCCGGGGATGCTCGGCGCTCCCCTTGGTGGAGAACGATAGCAGCGCCACCCGGGGCTCGTCTCCGAGGAGGATCCGGCAGCTCTCGGCCGCGGCCTCGGCGATGTCGGCGAGCTGGGCCGGGTCCGGGTCGGGGACCACGCCGCAGTCGCTGTAGACCAGGGCGCGCTCCGGCATCGCCATCAGGAAGCAGGACGAGACCACGTTCAGGCCCGGCCGCGGCCCGACGGTGCGCAGCGACGCCCGCAGGACGGCCGGGGTGGAGGCGACGGCGCCCATGACCGCCCCGGCGGAGCGGCCGGTGGCGACCCGGAGCGCCGCGTGGTAGAGGCGGTCCCGGGCCTGGGCTCCGGCCTGGTCCCGGATCTGGTCTCGCTGCCGGCTCGAGATCGGCCCGGCCCCGCCCCCGCCGGACCGCCGCTCGGCCATGAGCCCGGCCAGGTGGTCCGCCAGGGCGCCGGTCGCCGGGTCGGTCGCCGGATCGAGGACCGGAACGGTCAGGGGCACCGCCGCCTCGGCCGCGGCGGCGGCGACCGCGTCCGGGGCGCCGATCAGGACGGGCCGGCCGATCCCTTCCGCGGCGGCCCGCTCGGCCGCCGCCACCACGCGCGGGTCGTCGCCCTCCGCCAGCACGAGCTCGAGCGCGCCGGACAGGGCGGCGGCGCGGTCACGCAGGCTTCGGAGGAGGTCGGACATGGAGGATCTCCGGGGTCGGAACGATCGGAACGATCGGGGCGGCCGGGCGCTCCGGGTCAGGGCACCGTCGAGGCGGGAAGGCCGGCCAGCCGGATCCTCCGGGGCCGCTCGTCCCCGCCGGGATCGATCCAGGCGAGAAGCAGACGCGGCTCCGGGTGACCGTTCGCCAGGACCAGGAGCCGGGGCACTCCGCTCGCCCGCGAGCCCTCGGCGCGCGCCGCGTCCACGGTGGGCCCCGGGCGGCCGTCGGCGCCGAGGCGGCGCAGGCGGACCACGGCGCCGTCGGCGTCCCGCCCGAGCCAGGAGATCACGGCGTCACCTCCCACCGGGGCGGCCGGGTCCTCCGCGCCGTTCGGGTCGGCGGGGACCACCGCCAGGTCGAGCCGGCCGAGCGGGCCATCCTCCCCGAGATCGCCCGGCGCGTCGAGGGTGACCGGCGCGCCGAAGGTGCGGCCGCCGTCCGGCGAGACCGCCGCCAGCACGCGCGGACGGTCGTCCGCGGCGGTGAACCAGGCGACCCAGACGGTGTCGCCCAGCCGGCCGGCGGCCGGTCCGTTGACCGGACACGCCGGGATCCGCCAGCCGTCCTCATGGAGCGGCCGCGGCGCGCCCCACGCAATCCCGCCGTCCGCCGGGCGCTCGCCCCGAACCAGCAAGTGGTCCCGGATCTCGCCGGCGGTGCGGTCCCGGTAGACCACCAGCGGCCCCGTGCCGGTCATCACCGCCGCCGTCGAGCAGCAGTCGCAGACCGAGTCGTCGAGCAGCGTCTCGGACGTGCGGTCGATCCCGGGCCCACCGCCGAGGCGCACGGTGCGCAGGGTCATCGGCTCGCCCCGGACCGTGGCCCGGCCGTCGAGCCAGAAGGCGTGGACGGCGTCGCGATCGACCGCGTAGGAGACGAACCCGTGCTCGGCCGCCGAGTCGTCCTC